>JABXIP010000121.1 GCA_013373005.1 Cytophagia bacterium
ATAAATACGATAAGTAACATCTGATGATTGCTGGATTTCGGCAAGCAAAAGCCCTTTGCCAATGGTATGGACTCTACCCGCGGGAAGATAGAAGCAGTCTCCATCATGAACTTCTTCTTCGTTCAATATTTCCGTGAGCTTACCGCTATTAAGGTATTGGAGATACTCTTCGCGATTGGTCTCGCGATTGAAGCCACTGATCAGCTTAGACCCCTTATCGGCCTGAAAGATGTACCACATTTCTGACTTACCTAGCGAATTGTGCCTTGCCTTGGCCAGTTTATCATCGGGGTGTACTTGAATAGATAAATCCTGTGCAGCGTCTATAAACTTCACCAATAGGGGAAATTCATTACCAAAAGCCTCATATACCTTTTCACCAACGAGTTCATCTTTAAACTCTTCGATGAGTTCCGGAAGAGTGCTACCCTTTAAAACGCCATCAGAAACTTTGGAGAGATTGCCCGGAACACCTGAGATTTCCCAGGTTTCACCACAATTCTTAAGCGGTGAAAAATCTTTGCCGAGGACATCTTTGATTTTAGTTCCTCCCCAAATCTTCTCTTTAAATATTGTATCGAATTTTAATGGATATAAGTAGCGTTTCGTCATCCCTTCCTCATTTCTTTATAAGTGTTAATCAATCCGTTCGTTGAAGCATCATGGCTCGAGATGGTATCATCACCATCCAACTCCGGAAGTATTTTCTTTGCCAGTACTTTACCCAATTCCACGCCCCACTGATCGAAGCTAAAGACATTCCAAATGACTCCCTGGGTAAAGATTTTATGCTCATACATAGCCACAAGGCTACCGAGCACTTTCGGAGTGAGTTTCTTAAATAGAATGCTGTTGGTAGGCCGGTTGCCTTCAAAAACCTTGAAAGGAGCCAATTCATCAATTTCGGCCTGGCTCTTACCTTGTGCCTTCAATTCAGCCTCTACTTCTTCTATGGTCTTGCCATTCATGAGCGCCTCTGTTTGCGCAAAGAAGTTAGAAAGCAATTTCGGGTGATGGTCTCCCAATGGATTCTGACTCATAGCCGGAGCCAAAAAGTCACAAGGAATCAGCTTGGTTCCCTGGTGAATCAATTGATAGAAAGCATGCTGGCCATTGGTTCCTGGTTCACCCCAAACAATTGGTCCGGTTTGGTAGCTTACCTTATTCCCTCCTCTGTCGACATACTTTCCGTTGCTCTCCATATTTCCTTGTTGGAAGTAGGCTGCAAAACGATGCATATACTGGTCGTAAGGTAAAATGGCCTCTGACTCACTGCCAAAGAAATTGCCATACCATAGGCCAATCAAGGCTAAAATCACAGGAATATTCTCTTCAGCCGGAGTATTCAAAAAGTGCTGATCCATCTCATAAGCACCCGTCAACAGCTCTTCAAAGTTGTCGTAACCGATAGTGCAGGCAATGGATAAACCAATTGAAGACCACAGAGAGTATCTTCCGCCAACCCAATCCCAGAACTCAAACATATTAGCCGTATCGATACCAAAAGCAGAAACAGCCTCGGCATTAGTTGACAACGCCACAAAGTGCTTAGCCACATCTGATTCTCCTCCTCCATTGGCCAGGAACCACTCTTTAGCTGAATGAGCATTGGTCATTGTTTCCTGAGTGGTGAAGGTCTTAGAAGCAATCATAAAGAGGGTCTCTTCGGCATTCACTTCCTTCAAAACCTCCGACATATGAGTTCCGTCTACATTGGAAACGAAGTATGGCTTAATACCAAAAGTGGCGTAAGACTTTAAAGCCTCCGTAACCATTACAGGCCCCAAATCTGAGCCTCCTATACCAATGTTTACAATATTTTTGATGGACTTTCCGGTATAACCCTTCCATTCTCCGGCAGTCACTTTATCAGCGAAAGCCTTCATTTTAGCCAGTGCAGCTTTAACATCAGGCATTACATCTTCGCCATCTACCAAAATGGAATGGTCTCCCATATTTCTGAGGGCAATATGTAATACTGATCTATCTTCTGTCTGATTGATCTTATCTCCGGTAAACATGGCCTTAGCGGCTTCTGAAACACCGCATTCTTTCGCCAAATCAATGAGCAGACCTAATGTTTCCTCGGAAACAACATTCTTCGAATAATCGACCAGAATGTCATTGAAACGAAGAGAATACTTTTGGAATCTCTGTTCATCGGCCTGAAAAAGCTCCTTCATATGAACTTTTTTCATTGCTTCAGCATGAGCAGCAAGCTTCTTCCAGGAAGTAGTTTGAGTTGGATTAATATTCTGTAACATCGCGAGTTCTTTGTGGGGTTTGAAGTTACTCCAAATAATTCCCTAAATTAAATTCAACCAGAATCTAATCCATGCAAACGTTTGGAAAAAGAGGAGAAGCCATGGCCGAAATTGAACTCAGGCAAAAGGGCTACAAAATCCTTGAAAGAAATTATCGGCACGGCAAGTCTGAAATAGATTTAATTGCCACTGGCGAGGGCCTTATGGTTTTTATTGAGGTAAAAACCAGAAGTTCCAGCAGCTTTGGCTATCCAGAAGATTTTGTCTCAAAAAATCAGCAACAAGCCATCATCAGGGCAGCTAATCATTATGTAGAAGAATCTGGATGGAAAGGTGATATTCGTTTCGACATTGTGGCTATTGTAGTGAAGCAAACCACCATGCAAATTGAACACTTGAAAGATGCTTTTTACTAGCCTAACCTAGCCTGCGGTACTAATGGGGCTTTTGTCAGCATCCAAGATCAGACGAAATTTCAATTCTTATTGACTCGACTTAGGTGAAGCGTAAATGGTTTGGGAGTTTCTATCCCACTCTCTTAATATGTAGGGCTCAAAATTCCACTCGTAAAAAGCTTTGGGGTATTGAAGCTGGCGCTTTCTTACTACCACAGGCATGTCGTAATACTCGGTCCAAACACCCACTTTTCTATCGAAGACATACTCTCCTGTCACTGCTATATTGCCGCTTTCAAAAAAGTAGTAGTAAGTACCTTCTTTCTTACCATATTGGAAAGGAATGACTTCCTTCACTCTGGTTTTTGAATCTTCATCGTAATAGGTAATTTGTGCATCACGCAGCCAGCCTTTAGTATAGTGCTCCTTGTCATACAACGTGGAATCCATTCGCTGGTAAAGCCAGGTGCCATGCTTAGTACCATAATAGAAGTCTCCTTTTTCCACAACTATATCATTGACCAGCCTTTCATAAGGACCGTGCAAAACTCTCTCAAGCATCTGCCCTTTGCCTACAGCCGATTTGATGGTATTGCTTTTAGGATCGTGGTAGAAAACTTTTCTTACGTATGGAGCTGCTGTCGCTGGCTCAGGCAAAACATAGAAAAGCTTATAGTCTTCAGTATTTCTATCGG
>JABXIP010000113.1 GCA_013373005.1 Cytophagia bacterium
AGGTCCGGTATGGGGAAGCTGCGCTGCGGCAACTATGATCCTGGCCAAGGTCGGCTTCGGGCCGTCTTTGCCTATCAGTCCCGCTCACCTGGGAACCCAGCACGCCGCGCCGCCGCATGACCGCTTCGAGCCCATTCTACCAAATGCTGCGGACGGGAGGAACGGGTAGAGTGCCAACCTGCCGGACCTTCGCTGCAAGTGCGAGATTCAGCCCTCGCGGGAACAGCCTTCGCCAAGTAGGGCGTAAGCGGTCGGTTGCCGCTCGAAGAACATTTGTCTCCTTCTCGGACTACCCACCCCCTCTCATAAAACCGCAAAAGACGGAGTAAATTATTCTGGTGGACCGCCGGCCACCAATCGCCAGGTACCATCACTATCTTTTTCATACAGTTGTGCCTTACCCCATCCGATTTGGGGCGAATACTTATGTGCGCAAATCACGCAGATATTGCCCCACATCGGTCTAGGTCTTGCTTCAGCGGGTCCATCGATCATGAACTGTTCGTCTTCCATGGGGCGAGAACACACATCGCAATTTTTAATGTCTCCGTGCCATTGGTGATCTGGCCAGCCCCTTTGCTCCGATTCTGCAATCTTCTTGAAATGTTCTATTGCTAGCTTGTGACGACGTCCCATTATCAGAATCCTTTATCCGGCGCGCCAAGAAAAATAGGTGATGCCATGGCGACCTTAGAAGTAAGGTCGACGGATGCTATGTGTACTAGCGCAATAGTTTTGAATATGCCCGAACTCAGAGTGACCGATGCTGTTGATGTCGTCATCCACCGTGGATCTATCATGCAAACCAACCGCCAGTCATTGAATTTCCGATATATGATGCACTCCTGCTTCTTCCACGCCTGTGGCACGGCTGCGCTATATTCATCGAGGATCTTTTTACTGCGAAAGGTTGCTTCGGATGAGTACCAGTATTCACCGACTTGGAGATCGGTCAGCGCTGTGTTGCCCGAAAATTCGTTGGCATATAAATCATCATGGTTGAGCACACTGACGTACCCGGCCATCAACCTACCTGATACGATGCCGAGGTCTCTAATGCTCTTAGCCGCACCAAGTTGTGGCTGAGGCAAAGAGATTGAATTGGCGACCGCATACATGTCCGCACGTGGCACGTTGATGTACGATAGGTAGTGAAATGGTGGACGTTTCAATACAACATCCCCCAAAAAACTTTCAACCCAATCGTAGTGCTTTTCCCGCATCTGCAATAAACTTACAACGGGGAACTGCTTCGGCTGCTGATCTACTTCAGCATGGCAATTCTTACAGAGTAGCATCACATTCTTCAGAGAAGCTCTGCCTTGGGCGCCGAGATCGCTTTCCCCTCTCGGCCCATCCTCTGATGCGGCGACTATGTGGGCATCATCTCCAAGGCGCGCCCTCTCGCCGAATGCGTTTTCTAGGAATAGGCGGGTCTTGCATTTATTGCAGCAACCACCAGATTGAGCTATTATGTGCCGACGATCCGCTTCAGATAGCTTAACTCTTTGCAAAACCATATCAGTACGCGCGCCATTTCAAAGTTAGATGTAAGTGATCGAGATCGACCTAATTGAAGGACTTGTTTTATAAAGAGAAATGACATTCAATGCAACGCCTCGTTGTGCATGTTCAGAACTGCGTATGCTAAAGCTGATGTCATCATTTACCGAGCAAGGTTGGAACGTCCGCGGAGCTGACCTCGGTGTGCCAAGCCTTGCTGCACGATGCGACGGATGGCCGGTTTGGGGAAGCTGCGCTGCAGCGGATCCAGCTTGGCGAAGGTCCGGAGAGGGCCGGGAGCGTCATCAAGCCTTGCCTTGGAGGCCCTCGACCTTACGCGCCGCCGCGTGACTGCTTCGAGTGATAAGTGGCGGATGCTGCGAAGAGGCGATTTCCCTCCGCCTAACAGCGAAGGCGGAGGGTTGGGTCGAGGACTAGGATTGGTGTATTTGCCTTGATCGATAAGAAGGTAAGGCGCAGAGATGCCTGAACATTGTGGTCGGACGCTCTAGCGACATCATAATCACAGCGCGTCTTGTCGGCCCTCGCGCCATGTTACAACCTCGCCCTTGAGTGTGTTCTGGAATATCGTCAAATCCGCTTCCGGATAATACCATGCCACGATGATATCCGTGCGGTTCGTTACGGCCATCCGCTCCGGACTGCCAAGGCGTTCTGCCAATACAGCGCCGTCGAAGGCCATGTGGATCACTACGTTGAGCATGACCCAACGCTGCATTTCGTCTCGCGCGACGGTGTCGTCGACTGTTTGACCGGAACCTTGCAAGGTCACGGGTACTGGATTGGCTTCGATGGTGTCTGTGATCGCACGCGTGGCTGCTGGGGCAGCCTCCGCGCCCCAGCGGGGGTAGAAAGCAGCAACGGCCTCGTAATCTCCCGCAGGCAGAACTGAGCCATCACTGCGAACGAGAGGGATCGAGGCGACCGCCGAGTAGCCTGCGATTGTGATGCGTTCGCCTGCGCCGACATAGATGTCGTCGGGCGCCTGTCCCACGAGATCAACCCCAGTAATGATCTCGATCGGCCCCTCAATGGTAGTCTCAATCTCGATCTCCACTGTGCCGTCCAACTCACGAACGTCCGTAATGACGAGCATTTGCGCGGAGGCGGCCGACGAGAAGAGGAAAATAAAGGCGAAGGTGACCGGCAAACTCATAGCTTCTCCGACTGGTTAGAACCCGATAGCGCAGCATTACCATGGACCGCACTCGATTTATACGGACGTTGGAGAGTTGCGTAGAGGAAGCCGACATGTCCTTTCTGCCGACCTTTCGCCACGAACCATGCTGCACGATGTCATGGGTGTCCGCTTCGGTGATGTTGCGGTGCAGCACCGACGGTTGCTTCGAACGGCGGGATTGGGCCGGGAGCGACGGGTGCTGCTGCCTGCTAGGTGCACGGATCGCTGCGGTGCCGTAGGTCCGCTGCGCCACGTTGCGCAACAGGCCTGCGAATGTCCGGTCAGGGCTGGGTGGCTCGCCGTGCCTGGTCCTCCAGCTGCGCCCGATCAAGCTTGCTTCTAACCCCTATCGATCAACGCTGCGCGTCGCGACGATGACTGCTCCGAACCGAGGTCAACTCGCGAAGCTTGCCGCCAGCGCCCGCCTCGAATGCCGCCATGCGGCTGAGGTCGGACCGGCTGCCTCACAAGTGTAAGCCTATCTCAGTTGGAAAGCGGGGGATACAAAGGGCTATGAAGCCCTCAAGACCATTGTCGCCATGACTGAGAAGCCATCTCTACCGCAATCGGAGCGTTTTCTTCTGCCTGTCTCTCCTGTGCCAAAACTACGTGCCTTTCAGCCGTATTACAGAGAGCGTGTGCTCTGCCGGATCGCGACAGCCTTCGAGCTGGCTTCGACGGATGAGCTTCCGCCGTATTTCCTCGTCGAGTTCATCCTTCCTGCGAAAATCGGGCTGAGAAAGGACCTAGAAAACCGGTTTGGCCCTGCTCCTGACCAAGAAGCCGAGAAGTGCCGCCGATTGGCAATGCGTGGATTTTTCGACAGTTTCCAATACCATCAGGCCGTTATCCAATGCGAAGATCGAATTTGCCTTGACCTTGCGCCTTCCGGCAGGGTGACGGCAGATGAGCGTGCATACTCTATGAGGTTCTTAAGTCATTTAAAGCGACGGCAATTAGGGCGCGAATAGGGTGGAGCACTGTGACAGTCTCGCCTGCAAAGGGATAAGGTTGAGTACGAAACGGCGTGGGCAAGGTTGTAGTTCTGAGCTCAAAATTATAATATTGACGCAAAATCAATGTCTTGAGTCGTTAAGCTCCCTCCAATTGACTGCGTGACATGTCAATTGGAGCCAGACGGCATGTGCTCGTCGTATGAAAAAATCAAGCGTGATCTGAAACGTGCTGACAGCAGTCTACGGGCGATCGCCCGTGAACTTGGTGTGTCTCACACTGCGGTGGTCGATGTCGCCAAACGAGAGCGGCGTTCCGCCAAGATTGCCAACGCATTGGCCAAAAAGCTCCAGGTTTCTGTTGACCAATTATGGACAGATAAATCGCAGGAGAATGGGGAATGACTTGGCCTTGAAAGTTTAAGAAGGCGTACACTGGCCGGTGTACGCCCTCTGAAAATGCCTTCGGTGCCAGACCGATAAGGCAACCCTCTTACATTACCGCAACCACGTCAAGGCTGACACCGGACGATTTTCAATCGTTCCGAACAGGGCCGGCGTGCCTGGAGGACGCCAGAAATGGATTTCAAGAAAGTGCTACGCCTGATCGTCATCGGCGATCTCAGTGATGTTGCGATCAGTCAGGTGTGCGCCGCGCATCGCACGACTGTCGCCAAGTACAGGAGAAAGCTGCATGATCACCCGCTCGGGCTCGAACAGATAGACGAATTGACCGTCGACGCCCTGCGCGCCGTACTCGGCCTGAAACGCCGGCCTCCACCAAACCAATGGACAGAACCGGATTGGGACCTGATGGCCCGCCGCATGTCATCGGAGAAAGGCATGGTAATAACGGTTCTGCACGATGAGTACTTCCGGCAGGCCGAAAACCCCATGAGCTACACGCGGTTCAGGCGGCGGCTGAGCGCGCACCTCAAGAAGCGCGGGCCGATCATGCGTCAGATACGTGTTGCTGGGGAGGAGGCCTTTGTCGACTTCTCCGGCAAACGCCCAAAGATAACGGATCCTCTGACGGGCAAGACGCGACCGGTTGAACTTTTTGTCGGTGCTCTGGGCCACAGCCGCCTCATTTTCGCGACTGCAGTGCCAGATCAGAGCACACAAAGTTGGATCAAAGCCACTGTTGCCATGTTCGACTATTATGGCGGAACGCCGAAGTATCTTGTTCCCGATAACCTCAAGGCAGCAGTGCTTCACCCAAGGTCACACGCGCGTGGGCAAATTCTGAACCCTGGCTTTGATCGTGCAATGCAGCATTATGGCGTCACGCCGCTGCCAGCCCGAGTACGCAGCCCGCAAGATAAGGGGCTGGTCGAACAATCCGTGCTACATGTCAAACGTTGGATCACGCTGCGATTGTCGGGGCAGACTTTTCATTCCATCGCCGAGCTCAACCGCGCCATCGCTATGGAGCTCGACCGGATCAAC
>JABXIP010000290.1 GCA_013373005.1 Cytophagia bacterium
CCTCCTAGAAGAATCCCAAATGACAGTAGGATACGCGGATAATGAAAAGTATAAGCTAATAGTAGAGGCAGCCAATGAAATAATCTACGAAATGGATGCTATTGGCAACTTTACCTATGTTAATCCTAAGACGCTAACATTAACCGGATTTAAAGAGAACGAGATTTTAGGAAAGTCTTATCTTGAGTTGGTACATCCGGAGTTTAGGGAAAAGGCCCAAAAATTTTATGCTAAACAGGTATTTGAAAGGATCAAGTCTACTTTTCTGGAATTGCCAATAGTCACTAAAAGTGGTGAGCTGTTTTGGATTGGGTTGAATGTTCAATTACTTGAAAATGACTTTGCCGTTACTGGTTTTTTGGGTGTGGGTAGAGACATCACAGAAGGCTACAATAACCGATTGGCGCTTCAGCAATCAGAAGAGAAATACAGAGGAATTATACAGAACCTTCATTATGGCCTCATGGAGGTAGATTTGGATGAAAAGATAGTATACGCCAATGAGGCTATGTCTCAGATTACCGGATATTCTCAAAGTGAACTTATAGGTAAGGTGGCCTCCAAACTTCTGGCTGATGAACGAGGTGTTTCCGTTCTGGAGGAAGAGCACACCAAAAGAAATGATGGAGGTGCAAGCGTATACGAGATTCCTATCAAGCACAAAGATGGAAGCTTCAGATGGGCAATGATTAGTGGGGCTCCAATCTATGAAGTTGATGGCAGCGTTAAGGGGACTATTGGTATCCATATGGATATCACAGATAGGATAGAGTATGAGCAGGAATTAAAGATTACACGATCCAGGCTCAAGAAATACAAAGATGGGCTCGAAGCTTTGAACTCAGTTACATCTAATCCTTCACTTTCTTTCACAGATCAAGTTGAAGAAGGCCTTAGAATAGCCAAGAGATATCTAGATATGGGGCTTGCCATTATTAGTGAGATTGATGGCGAAAAATATACGGTTAAGCAGTATGTGGCTAGGACAGAAATGCCCGATTTGAAGGAGGGGGATGAATTTAAACTGAGTGATACTTTCTGTGAGATTGTGATGAAAAAGAAAGGTATTCTTTATATGCAGGATATATCCAGCTCCGAATACACCGATCACCCTTGTCATCATATGTTTGGTATAGAGTCCTATCTAGGTATTCAATACACCGTCAATGGTGAAGTAAGAGGCACTGTTAACTTCACTTCGGCAGATCCGAGAGAAGAAGAGTTTGATAGTTATGACCTAGAGTTTATCAGTCTGTTTTCTAAATGGATTGGTTATATCATTACGCTTTCGGAAAACCAGCAAAAACAATTAGCCGATCAAGAGGAACTTGCCAGAAAGAATAAGGAGCTTAAGATAAGTCAAAAATACCTGGGCACTATTAATGAGTTTGTAACCAGTCTTTTACAAGATGAAAATATACTTGAAATAGCATGGGATATAGCCGAGAATGTAATCGATAAGTTTGGCTATGAAGACTGCGTGATTTATCTGGTGAATGAGGAAGAGCAGGTTCTTGAACAGGTAGCGGCCTATGGACACAAACAGTCTAAGGATCGTAACGTTATTGATGCCATTACAATACCAATAGGAATGGGTATAGTGGGTTCGATAGCATTATCGGGGAAAGCTGAGATTATTCCAGATACCACAAAGGACAAGAGATATTTAATCGATGATGCGCTCAGATACTCTGAGATAACTGTACCCATTATTGCAGATGGAAAGGTCATAGCCATCATTGATTCGGAGCACAGTGAAAAGAACTTTTTCAACGAAGAACACCTGCACACACTAATGACCATAGCGAATCTTGCAGCTAACAGGTTAAAAAATGCAATTTCCAAAAGAGATCAGGAGAAGGCGGAAAAGGAATTAAAAGAGAGCGAAGAGAAGTTGCGTAAAATTCTTCATAATGCCATTGACGCTGTAATAACTATAGATAATCGTGGAGTTGTGAAAGACTGGAACCTTCAGGCGGAAGCCATTTTTGGATTCACGGCTGGGGAAGCTATAGGGAAAACATTAACTGAGACCATCATACCAAAGCAACATCATCAGTCACATGATTCTGGAATGAAGCGCTTTAATGAAACAGGTAAAGGGCCGGTCTTGAATCAGAAAATTGAGATTACTGCCATGCGTAAGTCTGGTGAAGAGTTTCCGATAGAGATGGCCATTATCCCAGTGGAAAGTAAGGGAGAACATAGTTTTACAGCCTTTTTGAGCGACATAACTATTCAGAAACAGGTGCAGGAAGAAATGGAAAAAGCCCTGAATAAAGAAAGGGAGCTCAATGAACTGAAGTCCAGGTTCGTTTCCATGACATCTCATGAATTCCGCACACCGTTAACTACTATTAAGCAGAATGCTGACTTAATTAGTTACCAACTTGAAAATAATTTACCCAATGAGTTTCCAGGCTTTAAGAAGTATATCGATAGAATAGAAGGTGATGTTAATAGATTAACAGCCCTCATGAATGATATTCTTATGCTCGGTAGAATTGAATCTGGGAAGATTGAGATAAAGAAACTCTCCATCGACTTTGTGAAATTCATGGAGGTGCTAACTCAAAAGCATTCTGAAGCAGATGTTGAACACAGGGTTATACAGCTCAGTGTTCAAGGTGTTCCTCAGGAGGTTGAAATTGACGTTCAACTAATGCACCACGTGGTTTCCAACTTGCTTTCTAATGCACTGAAATATTCTCAAGGAGAAAGAGCCCCAGAGGTTATCCTCTCATTCAATAAGCTTTCCAAAATAAAATTAAGTGTTAAAGATTACGGTATCGGAATTCCGGAAAGGGATCAGAAAGGACTGTTCGAATCGTTCTATCGTGCTACCAATGTTCGTAATATTCAAGGATCAGGTCTTGGGCTTTCTATTGTGAAAGAATTTACTGAAATGCATGGAGGTACCATTGAGGTAATTAGTAAGGAAGGAGTGGGTTCAGAGTTTATTCTTGAACTCCCAATAAGCTGATTCAAATGATTGAAACCTCAAATGAATTATTAACTTGATAAAAAAAGCACATGAGCGAATTGAAAATATTAGTCGTTGAAGACGATCCAATGATTGCTGAAAGTGTTCAAGATATTCTTCGCGTACTAAAGCATGAAATAGTAGGCGTTGCCGATGATGCTGAAAAGGCAATTGCCATTTGTAATGAATCACTTCCAGATTTGGCTCTCCTAGATATTCAGATTGGGGGTGATATAGACGGAGTTGATTTGGCCGACTTACTGAATCAGAATTTTCAAATACCATTCATTTTTACAACAGCTTTTGCTGATAATGACACTATTGCCAGAGCTAAGTCAAAAGGGCCGTATGGCTATCTGGTGAAACCTTATGGTATTAAAGATATGAATGCCGCTATTGAGGTGGCAATGAGTGCTTTCGAACGCTTCAAGAAAGCCAGTGAAGCGCCTGCTATGTCTAAGGTCATTCAGGATAGTATCTTCCTGAAAGTAGACTCTAAGCTCATTAAGGTGAAGATTGATGATATACTTTACATTGAAGCGAAAGGCGACTATGCCCTTTTCAAAACCAAGGAGAAAGGACATATTGTGCATACCACAATGAAAAGGGTGGAAGAAAGACTCAGCGATTATAATTTCGCCAAGGTTCATAGATCTTATGTGATTAACCTCTCAAAGATTGTGGATATAGAGGAGTCTAACTTATTGATTGACAATAAGGTAATTCCAATCTCAAGAGCCAATAAAGAAGCGCTTATTCAGAGATTGAACTTGCTTTAACTTAAAGAATCCAATTTTTAAGTCATTCCAAAGGGTCCCCAAAACTATCTGAACTACTGAGGAATCTTCTACACGATAGTAGTCCGTGCCATAGACTTTTATGACCTCTGGGTGTAAGATTTCTCCTTGAGTCGTAATGACTAATTGATAAGGACCTTCTTTGCTATACCGATTGAGATACTGAGAGACTAGCCCTTTTTGACTTTTCCCAGGTTACCTGCTGTTTACCTCTGAAGTATTTGATCCATCCCAGCACTACGCAATAGTGCATATAGAGGAAATAGTAAGGTATAAAGAGTACCTTGATTTTAGTTTCTCCATTTCTCAAGCGATAACCAGCGAATGCAAGTAGGGCAAAGAGAAGCTCACCTGCCATCAGCGAATCATAAAGCCAGCCTTTGCCTGCCAGAAAAATGATACTGACGAAAGCACCAATAAGAGCCAAGGGCATAAGTGTCCAGCGAAGAACCCGATGTGAGATATATTGAAAAGTGAGTTTGCCGAACCTAAAGAAATTGAGCAATGGGAAAAGCACTATTACTGCTTGAATGCCACCTGCCGATATTCTCACCTTACGTTTGGTTTCCTCTTCCATATTGGCCGAGCCGCTTTCTATGGCCAAGGCACTAGGCTCGTACGCTACTTTATTGCCATTGGCCGAGAGCTTCATCGTTAATACAAAGTCTTCGATCAATGTATTCGTATCTATAGCTTCGTACAAATGAGATCTTATGGCAAATAGTTCTCCTGCCGACCCAACAAGCGTATTCCATTCAGCATCCTTCTTTTTTAGGAACGATTCATATTTCCAATAGAAGCCTTCTCCGGAGCTGCTGGCGCCATCTTCTTCTTTGCTCATGACAGTCTTTTCGCCAGAAACAGCGGCCACCATGTTGCTTTGGAAATGCCTCACCATCTTCTTCAAACCTTCCTGATTGATCATCACGTTGGCATCTGAAAAAACGGTTATAGGACTTTCTACTGACGGCATTACTCTGTTTACAGCTGCTATTTTGCCAGCTCTTTGTGGTTTAAAGCAGAGCTCAACTTGAGGAAACTGCTGAATGATATAGTTGGTATTATCATTTGAACCATCCGTAACTACCTTGATTTTTAGCTTATTTTTAGGGTAATCTAGATTGAGGGTATTGAGGATTTTTTCCTTTATAATATCCTCTTCATTATAGGCTGCTACCAAAAAAGTGACTTCTGGTAAGTCTTCATCAGACAAATCTGCAATAGGCTTCCTGGTTTTGAACCTAGAAAGAAGACTAATGAGTATTCCATAGCCTATAAAAACATAGAAAATGATGAATGCGCAGATCCAGTAGAAGATTTCCATAGCAGTAATTTTTATGTGAATTAAGTCAGAGTAGACCTTTTTGGAAGTAATGTTTCGATGAACCGACTTCAATTGACGGTGGTTGAACTAGATAGCCCGAAAACCGAATTTCCTAGAAACAAGTCCATCATTGATACCCTTGTAAAAGGCCCTTAGGTGACTCCATTCTCTATGAGCAACCAGTTTCAGAATGTTCTTTGGAATGGATACCAATATGAAGAAACTGACAAAACTGAGCCAATTCAACCGGCCTTTGGTGCGCATAAAGTGCAGCCTATTGCGGGTCTGGTAATAAAGCTTCAGTGGACTGTTTTTACCCGTTGAAATTGACTCTTTGTGCAATACATGAACTGCCGGGTCAACCAAAAGCTTATAGCCCTTAGAACGGAAAATAGTTGACCACTCGAGTTCTTCATAATACAGAAAGAACTCTTCGGGCATAAGCCCACATTTTTCTACCACCTCTCTTTTGATCATTACTGCAGCACCATGGAAGTATGGAGTCTCATAAGGAGTTTGAGCCTGAGTACATTTCAGAAGCTCATTTCTTCCTGTGAGCGAATTGATGGGAGTGAAGCCAGCAAATTGAATCTGATTTGGGTGACTGAAGTACTTTAGTACCGGAGATACAGCTCCTGTTTCAGGACTGTTGAAGCGGCTTAAGAGCGATTCAATCAAGCCATTTTCCAATTCAGTGTCGTTATTAACAAGGAAAATGTAATCACCTGATGCCGCTTGAATTCCAAGGTTATTTCCACCGGCAAAGCCAAGATTTTCTTTGGAGTTCATTACCACTACTTCCTGTACGATTGATTTGTAAACGTTAGAATCATCACCCTCTTGGCAGTTATCTACTACAATCACTTCCAGGTTTGGGTACTGAAGTTTACTTATCGATTTTAGCAACTCACAAGTAACCTGCTGCTGCTTGTAATTGACCGTGATTATAGAGACTAAGGCTTGCATGGCTCTTGTTTTACGCCAATTACCTGAATGGCATTTCCCCAGGTGTTGATGTGGAATGCTCTATCAAAATGGATCAACATTTTAGCAATAGGTAGTGTAATCAACTGACCGACAACACCCATCTTTTTGCCTAAGTAAGCAATTTCCCAAGCTAGTCTTGAATACCAGCCATCTGAGTAGGAGGCATAAACAACTTTAAAACCCTCTTTAATAAATCTGGTCTTTAAACTGAAGAGGTTGTATACCTGTCCTATATGCTCGTCTTCGAGCCACTCCTGGTGATCTTCAAAAAGTCTTTCAGGAAGAATGGTTCTTTGAGTGATATAAGGCATTTTAACCATAAAGTATCCTCCAGGCTTTAGCCTTTCGTAAACGGCCTTGAATGGCATTTCCTTTGGAGCAATGTGTTCAAAGACATCTATAGAGAAGGCAAAGTCAAAGTCTTTTTCTTCCAATTGTTCAGTATAGGAACAATGCGTTTGAATGTTCTTAATGCCGCTTTTTGTGATGGCACCATTGACTGATTTGATTCTATCTCTATCGATATCAAGGCTATGCACTTGGCTGTCTGGAAGGGCTTTGGCCAAACTGAAACTGTATTCGCCATAACCTGTTCCGAGGTCGAGTATTTTGGCATTTTCTTTCAGAGGAATGCGCTTGATGAGTTCCTTGAATACTGTGAACCTGGCATAGTTACCTACATTGGTATAGCCGAAAATTTTATGAAAGAGTTTAGCCAATACTGGTGCCTTCTTCATTCTCTCGCTTGTATAAACTTGAGCTGTTCCAAAACTTAGTTCCATTACTTTTCGAGTTTGAGTTGATAAATAGATTTTAATGAGCCAATGACTTCCTGCATAGGATTGATGGCCAGAATTCTTCTAATGTTTAGCTGGCCTATGATGATGGTGATGATGACACTCGAGGAGGTAGCCATAGCAGCTCCATATACTCCATAACGAGGAATGAGAATCCAGTTCATCAATACATTCACCAACAAACTAAAAACTAGCATATAGAAGTTGATTTTGGGCTTGCCAACTGCATCTAATGTCAGCCCGAAAACACGTCCCCATGGTTTGAAAAAACTGGCAACGCATAGAATAATAATAACTGTAGATGCAGAAGTATAACTATCTGAACCTATTAGGTTTATAATTGAGTTGTTAAAGACGATTACAGTCATTGTCATGGGTATTATGAATGCTAATAACCATAGAATTGAGCTGCCGTAAGTCTTATTAAGTTCAATGCTATTGTTTTGAAGATGACTTGCAGCAATTCTTGGATAAATGACCTGGCTCAATGCCTGAAGTGGAAGCTCTGCATAGTTGATAATCTTGTTCGCGAAATGGAAGATGGCAACCGCTGTTGGATCCAAAAAGTAGTTGATCATAAGCAAGTCGGTTCTCTGGAAAAGTAGAGAGAGAAGGTTAGTTCCGGAGGAGTATTTTCCGAAGTGAACCAACTCTTTAATGGTGGTTTTCTGGGGCTTTACTAATCTAACTTCCTTCCTGACCAATACCATGAAGACCACAGGAATTATACTCAAGAACATGAGATTGATAATGATGCTCAATGTAGGCTTTCCAAAAACCAAAATTTGAATGCTTAAAACCGCTGTGAAGGAAATGAGGTAAACCAGGTTCAGTAGAAAATACCTTTTAAACTGATGCTGAGCCTGTTGAATGGAGTTCAGGTATTGAATGGTGGCGAATACCAAAAGCACCTTGTATCCTTGCAGGTATAGCATTGAGATATCCTCATTCGTGAAAAGAGAGAGAATCAATTGAAACGAGCTGGTTAAGGCTACAATTGAATAATTGAGCAGAAGACCAGTGCTTTTTATTTCCTGATTATCAGGGTCTTTGATAATGAGCCTTGCTAATCCGTTTTGTACGAAGCCTTGCCTTAGACCGTCTAGAATTGACACAGTCGTAATAAATAGCGCCCAATGTCCAAATGTTGCCTGATCGTAGTTTTTGGCCAGATAAAGGAACAATACAAAATTGCTAAGTAAGAAGCTGATCTGCCCAGCAAACGAGTAAACAGTATGGCTAAGGTTTTTTTGGAAAAGCTTTTTCATTGAGCAATGGTGTAATAAAATGATTCGGTCTGTTCGGCTATTCTTTGCCAGGTATAATGCGCTGCCACCTTAGACTTACCTTTTTGTCCCATAACCTTACAATCATGAGGAGCCATTGCCAGATAATTCATCGCATTGACAAACTCTTCAGGCCTGTCTTTTGAACATAGAAGCCCGTTTTCACCCTGACTGACTGTTTCTCTAATTGCAGGAATATCAGAGGCGATTACGGGTATGCCTTCAGAGTTCGCTTCAAGTAGTACAATGCCCTGCGTTTCGTATTTGCTGGGAAGAACCAAGGCTGTGTAATAGGGGAGCACACTATGGATTTTATCATTGCTGTACTCCCCAAGCAGTCTCACTCTGTTCTGGAGCCCTTTAAGGGCTAACAGCTTTTGAATTTTTTCCTTCTCAGGTCCATTACCTATAATGTCCAAAAACACAGAATCATCTGCCATATCCATCTTCTCCACCAATTCTGCAATTCCTTTAATTGGGTGAAGACGACCGATAAATAGAAACCTTGACAGATTAGAATTAGATATGACTCTAGGTGCTTCGAAACTGTTCACACCATTAGAGATTACCTGAATTGGCTTTTGAATTACTCTTTTCTCAAGAAGTTCAACCTTAAGCGCATTGCTGACAGCTACAAGTCCTGCAGCACTTCTATAGAGCTTATCTTCAATTCTTTTAGTAAATGCATGGTGTAGACTGTAGTTTAATTGATACCACTTCTTGTCTTGATTCTCTATATTAATTAGTCCGTGAACTGTATTAACCAGTCTACTTCTGATTTGGCTGTTGAAGCTTAGTAAATAACCACTTCTACCTTGCGCATGGATGATATCGAAACTTCTGTGATTCCTCTTTATCCACTTCAATACTGCCCAGTTGAAGCTAAACTCTTCAGCTATTAATGAGATAGGTTTAAGGTATCTACCTGGGAAATAAGGCGTCTGAATTACTTGAATGCCTTCTATTTTATTGGTGTTGGTTTTCGATCTATATGGGCCTCCATTTAAGATGGATACCTGATGACCGATAGCAACGAGGCTTTTGGCTAGTTCCCATGTATGAGTTTGAATTCCTCCTTTGAATTGCCAAGGCAGTGTTTTGGAGATCAGTAATATTTTAAGCGCTCTGTTGCGTTTCATTTCTTTTGTTTTTTAAGCTTTTTCAGCTGTTTGAATCTTTTGTCAACTGCCGCTTTTTCTTCCTTTTTAGATAGCATCACTGCATAAATCATTGCCATAATGGCAATGGGCAATACAGCGGGCCATGGCATTCCCTGAAACATTAGGCTTCGATTAATTCGTGTTGTGTATGAATGAATTCCTGCTTCGATTTGCTTATCAATCCTAGAGATTTAATGGCTGCCCAACCGATTTGAGGAATACCTACTGCAATCTTAAATGACTGATTGATTAGGTCTGTAATAGGTAATACTAACAGATATGACAGTGTTAGAGAAATGAGTGCTGTTAGAGCGGTTATACTCACTAAACTAGAGCCTAAAAGCCAACCCAAACCTATCATTAAAAACATGGCAAAGGGGGCTACTGCACGCGGTGGTAGCGCTAACTGCATTACTTTATGGAAAAAGTCTGCATTTCCCTTTACCAGATACCTTAGGCTTTCGCCAAATGACTTTTTGAAGAAGGTATATTGGGCTTCAATCCATCTTCCGCGCTGCTTGGTAAAAGCCTCAGTTGAGGAAACTTTCTGATCCAATACGGCTATGTCTGCCGCATAGTGAATGAACTCACCTTGTTTGGTTAGCATCAGTTCCATTTCCTTATCGAATCCTCCAATGGCTTCGCATTGGTTAATTGTATTCTTGAATAGCTCAAAATTGAAAACCATGGCCGAACCGGAAAGCTTAGAGGAGAACCCCAATCTATTGGCACCCTTACACAGCATTTCCGTGTTGGCTGTTTCTGAAAGTCCGTCCATTAAAGCTGTAGAGGTGTTCGTATTGGCAGCTTTTCTTAAACCCTGAATGGCCTTGGCTCCTGACTGAATCCAGAGGTTGGCCTTAAACAAAAAGCCTTTGTCCATTACATTGTCAGCATCCAGTATAACCACCGCGTCATAGCATTTGGAATATTTTGAAATGGCACTTTGAAGAGACTTTACTTTGGTGCTTTTGTTGAATTTAACCGGGTGAACAAGAGCACCGAGCTGTCTTAATTCATTTTCAGTTTCACTCTGAAGTTGGTCGGCAATGACCACTAAATCGAATGACTCTCTTGGATACTCGTAGCGGGCATTCATGTTTTTACTCACACTATGCTTGATAATAGCATCCTCTTTATAAGCTGGAACCAGTACCAAAAATCTGGCAAATGCGTGGCTGCTGACTTTTGATCTCTTGGCTTTGAACTTAGAAGCCAAGGCCAGCACCAGCTGATACAGTCCTGATAGTGCCAGGTAGGCCACCAATGGGAGAAGAAGAATTTCCAACAGGGTTTTCATGATCTTATTTTTGATCAAAATTACCCTCTGAAAAAGGTGTTTTCAGGCAATTAAGACGAATGGAGGCAAATCAACGATAAATGAAAAAGGGACTAGGTTAATTAGTTTCAAGTTGTAGGTTTGACGTTTAAAGTAATATAGATTTGGAGACTGTAAAGACTCGTAATACAGTCTAATAATTCAACTCAGAAACTTTCTTCACAGATTTCAACCATTTCTTCTGGTCTCTCTCTGCAATAAGGAAGATGAACGGAATGGCAAAATTGAGGATGATTCCGGTTGGCATCTGGATGAGGACCTGGTTGCCATAACTGGCGAGAATGGCTCCGGCAAACATAGCGTAGAGAGCTGATGCCTGTGTTCGGTTTTTTGGATCTCGCATACGCATGATTTTATGACCACCATAACCTAAAGTGAAGCCAAGAATCACCAAATGAAATGTTAGCCCAACAGGACCTGTCTCTGCCCAGATTTTAACAAACCAACTATCTGTGGCGGTATTGGCGAGCAAAGAGTCGGGATTGAAGCGCGCTCCCCAGAAGCCAGCAGTTCCAATTCCGCCACCAAAAGGTCTGGTTGCCAGGTATCGGGCAAAAGTCTTCTGATTGTCTAGTCGAACACTAAGCGATTTGTTTTCTGGATCCAGAGCTGTTCTCATTCGCCTTACCTGCTCAACTCCTTGAAACATGAAGGTGTATTTCAGGATGACGAAAACCAGAATCATTCCGCTGAAACCGGTCACGAGAATCTTAAAGTTCTTGATGAGGATGAGGTAGGCGATACCACCGGCTAAAGGCACTGCTAATGCTCCTCTGGTTCCTGATATAGCAAAACCTAAAAGGAATATGATCGCGAAAACGAGATATTTAAACTTCTTCCATCCTTTGTAAGGCCCCATGAACATAATGGCTGACATCAGCGACATCATAGCTTGAGACGATCCAAAACTTCCGGCATCTGAGTAGAAAGAAAAAACTCTCAATACTCCGTGTAAAATATGCTCTTCGTGATGCTCTTCTGCATAAAGCCAATGATCTTCTGCAGCATCAGTACCCAAGATCTGCTGCTTGAAACCCCAAATGGTTCCGAGTAGCGAAAAGTAGATCAGCATTTTGAAGAACTTCTCTAGGTCATCTTCTTTCCTGAAGAAAAGAAATACCAATGGAATGGTCAGCGCTTGATAAAAGCCAATGCCTCTCATGGCATAAAACCATGCGACTAGTCCATTTCCGCTAGGATTGACAATTTCGAAAACCAGAAACAGCATCCATCCAGTATACAGGATGGCAATTGGGTTTTTAATGTGCTTCCATTTTGGCTCAATCTTTTTGTTGAGAATTACGCTGAGCCAGGAGAGCGCTAAAAGAATGTCAACAGTCAATCCCCATGGTCCCGGGACGTATCGGGTAATGCCTGCTGCGAAGAATGCTAGAACTATATTGCCCCAAACTCCTATTTTCGGATTGTTCCAGATGATGGACAGAACTACGGCACCAATCGGTAAACCAAGGAGTAAGGCTCCACCAACGATACCTAGAAATTTGATGAGGATTAAGCTGAAGCCAAGGATGCCTAACATCACAATCCACCCAAGTGGAGTAGATAGGATGGAGGAACCACTCGGTTGAGTGTATATGAGACTTCTGCTTTTCATCTCTACAAAGGTGCACAGTAGTAAGCCTTGGTTTTTTCTTATTCGGTGAATTGCAGGAGGGTTTCGATGAATGACTTTACTTGTGGGTAATTGGGGAAATGGAGGCCTCACCCCAAACCCCTCTCCCAGGAGAGGGGCTTTAGCCAACTGCTAGTTTGAGCCTAATTTTGTCAATTCTGGCAGATATTGCCGTCTTCCTCCTTCGGGGGAAGATGAGAGATGGGGGCTAATCAAATCGCCTTGGCAAACTCCTTAGCTCTGTTTTCCCAGGAGTTTTGCTTCGCGAAATCGATTCGCTTTTGTGTCTTTATTCTGGAGTTGTACTTGATGGATTTTTTGATAGCCTTCAGGAAATCTTCTTTACTGTCTACAATCTCTGCTACTTTAGAAAAGTCAGATAAATCTGAGAAGTTGGAAGCTACCACGGGTTTGCC
Source organism: Cytophagia bacterium (assembly GCA_013373005.1). GTDB lineage: Bacteria > Bacteroidota > Bacteroidia > Cytophagales > Cyclobacteriaceae > Roseivirga. The sequence goes on from JABXIP010000290.1 coordinate 12,723, forward strand.
CATCGCCAGATATTCGTTGATTTTAAGTGGATAAATGGCTTCCGTCAGCTTGTTCTTGACGAAAGGAATAAGCCCAGCTTCAAAGTTTTGAATCTTTTCAGGTAAGGCAGTTTGTGCTAGTGCTCCCAAGAATTTGACATTCTTAGGTAATTGTGGGAGTTCCGTTTTCACCGGGCCATAAAACTCAAACACGTATTCCGGGAGGTTTGAAGCACAATAGTCAATTAGTTCAAAATCAATTCTTGTGTCAATTGCGCCAATATAACCGATGGTATGACCGTTAGCCTTCTCATTGTGAGGTGCTAGGAAAATATCCAGATTCACTCCATTAGGGATGAATTTAACCTCTTTTGCTAACAGTTCTTTGTTCTCCTGAAGCTTATTACTGGTGCAAATTACTTCATCTACAAGTGGCATATACTTTTTCTCGTAAGCGGCTCCATGTTTGCCAGACCATTCGGTGCCCGAGATCTCATCATAACAATAATAGATTGACTTCTGTGGATTGAATGTTTTTACAGAATGAAGCCCATAAACGGGATTGAAGGCATTGATCAAAGTGTATTTAAACACACCAAGCTTTTTTAATTGCTTCGTAATGGTTTTGCCAACCAGCCAGCCGTTAAATTTTGCAGCTAAACCAAAGAGTTTAGGGTTCATGATCCAGTTTATTGGCAAGACTGGAGGAGTTGAAATCACTTCAATCCAACCACCTTCGGTTTGTATCAATCTGACACGTTGCTTCAACCCCAGGATTTGCTTAATAGGAGCAAATTTGTTGAAAAACAGGTCTTTAATGGTGTAGTGATAATCTATCATCACCACTTTATGATCTTTGCTGAGTTGCTTCAAAAGCTCAATTGTGGATTTCACATAAGGAGTATCCCAGGCAGGGAAGCTATGGCACACTATCGTCTTTTTCATATGCTAGCAGGTTTAAATCCTTGAGTCAAAAGTCTTTTTACTAGTGTTCTGAGTCTGCTTCTTTTCTTCGGAATTTCTCCGATTACTTCTTCCATTACTTCTGTGGTTACCGCATTTAGGAAAAGGATGGGCTTTTTACCTGCCAACTTCTTGTAGACCTTAAGAGCATGTTTGTCTGAGGTAGTCCATTTTCTGTTGGCTCTTGCTACCAAAACATGGATGTCGCCTTCAACCAGTTCTTCTTCCGTGTATGGATTTTGAAGAATAGAATCCAGCTCTGTGAATTTGAATTCCGGTTTTTCTCCTTCGGTAATAAACGCGAAATGCTGCTCCATTTGCTCCTTCAAATAACTTTTTCCTTCTCCATTTTCTGTACTGAAAAGGATGACATGCTTTGGTCTTTTATCCCGTTTAGATTCTGCTCTTAACTCCTGAATAAAGAGGTTTAGGGCCTGTCTGTTCAGAGCATCAAAGTCTATTTTCTTAGTTTGACTTTTCTTCACTCTTGGTAGAATTCCTCCCAATCTTAAACCTGTTTGCTGACATGCATTTTCAGGTTTTTTCAAAGTGCTGTCTAACATTTCCATAGCAATGATCATGGCGGTTGGAAGAATGGCACCTACCATAAAGGCAAGGATTACCATCATCATACGTTTAGATTTCTCTGGTTTGATAGGGTAGTATGGCGCATCAATCACTTTGATATTCGAAGACATCATCATGCTGTATCTGTGCAATCTGGCCTGGTTAAAACTGTGAAGGTTTTCCAAATACTCGTTTTCTGCTACCGAAATCTCTCTTTCCAATCGGCTTAAGGTTGAACCGAGAGGAGCGAAGCGGTCGTAGATCACTTCATATTCCTTCTGTCTGGCTTCCATTACCGCTAGCTTGGCAGCGGACTCTTCTTTGACGATCGTATAGTTCAACCACTGAGTCAAAATATCTTTGGTCTCAATGCCATCAGGTGTCTGGTTCACAAAAAACATTTCCTGAGCGGTATTGGCCATTTGCCTTTTCATTGATTCAATCTGAGA
>JABXIP010000132.1 GCA_013373005.1 Cytophagia bacterium
AATGCTGGAGCAGAGATTAAGGTAGCTACCAAGTTTGGTCGAAATGGAGAAGTGTTCCCAGATAAATATTCAGAATCGGCTTTAAGAAATTGCATTGAAGCTTCTTGCAAAAGACTTCAAGTTGATAGCCTCGATTTGCTACAGCTACATTGTATACCTACAGAAGAACTCAGAAAAGGCCAAGTATTCAATTGGCTAAGAAAAGCCAAAGATGAAGGATTGATCAAGAACTTTGGAGCCAGTGTTGAATCGGTTGAAGAAGGACTTATTTGTCTGGAACAAGAAGGACTAACTTCCCTTCAAGTGATCTTCAATATCTTCAGGCAGAGGCTGGTAAAGGAATTATTCCCTCAGGCTCAAAATAAAGGCGTGGGCATTATAGTTCGGCTTCCTTTGGCCAGTGGATTGTTGGCCGGCAAATTCACCAAATCCACAACCTTTCAAGAAAACGATCATCGCAATTATAACCGTGATGGGGCAGCCTTTAATGTGGGTGAAACCTTTGCAGGGCTTCCTTTCGAAAAGGGTGTTGAGCTGGCCGATCAAATAAACTCCGAATTTCTACCAGAAGGAGTAGGTATGGCTCAGTTAGCTCTTAGGTGGATTTTGGATCATGAAGCTGTCACCACCATTATTCCGGGAGCCAGCTCTCCTAAGCAAGCAAAAGCGAATGCGGAGGCATCAGCATTACCTGAATTAAGCACAACACTTCACCAAGATTTAGCCGATTTTTATCAACAAAAAGTAAAGGATTTTATTAGAGGTCCATATTGATAATAGTCTTCAAGAAAATTTCAATGAATAGAAACTATCAATTGAAAGTGTATTCTACATTTGCAGTCATTATTTTTAAGCATGTCTAAGAAGAAGTACAACGTTTCAGTTATTCAGCTCAACCTGAATAATACACCAGAAAATAACCTGATCAAGTGTAAGGAGTGGGTAACCAAAGCAGCCAATGAAGGTGCTGAGGTAATTCTTCTCCCTGAACTTTACAGCAGTCACTATTTCTGCCAAAGCGAAGACACAGATAATTTCGCTCTTGCAGAACCTCTTTACGATGTTTCCTTTAAAGCCTTTAGTGCTTTAGCCAAAGAACTTGGGGTGGTGATTATTGTCCCTTTCTTCGAAAAACGTATGGCTGGCATTTATCACAACAGTGCCTACATCATTGATGCCGATGGTACTGAAGCTGGTCTCTACCGTAAGATGCATATTCCGGACGATCCGCATTTCTACGAGAAGTTCTACTTCACTCCTGGCGATATCGGTTTCAAGGCTTTCCAAACTCAAAAAGGTAAAGTAGGCACACTTATTTGCTGGGATCAATGGTATCCTGAAGCGGCAAGGTTAACAGCTCTTCAAGGCGCAGAAGTGCTCTTCTACCCTACTGCTATTGGCTGGCATCCATATGAAAAGGACCAGTATGGTGAAAATCAACATGGTGCCTGGATGAATGTAATGAAAGGCCATGCTGTAGCCAATGGAGTATTCGTGGCAGCCGCCAACCGCATTGGCTTAGAACAATATCTGCCTGATACTGCTGGTATCGAATTCTGGGGTTCTTCATTCATCTGTGGCCCCCAAGGGGAAATTCTGGCTCAGGCTTCTCACGATAAGGAAGAAATACTCATTGCAGAAGTTGATCTTGATCTGCAAGAAAATGTGCGTCAGAATTGGCCATTCTTCAGAGACAGAAGAGTAGATGCCTTTAGCGATATCACCAAAAGAGCAATTGACTAATGGCGAATCGTTGGTTTCCTGCAGAATGGGAAAAGCAGCAGGGCATTTTGCTTTGCTTTCCCCACAATGGTAAAGATTGGCCCGGGAAGTTCGGAGCCATTCAATGGGCCTTTGTTGAATTCATTAAGAAAGTAGCCAGCGTTGAGCAGGTGATACTCCTTGTTGTTGATGAAAACCAGCAAGCCAAGGTGAATGAAATGCTGGAAACGGCTCATGTGAAGATGGAGAATATCTCTTACATCTTCCATAAAACCAATAGAAGCTGGATGCGAGATTCAGGCCCAATCATCGTAAAAAATGGTGATTCAAGGGAAGCTCTCAACTTCAATTTCAATGGATGGGCGAAATACAAGAATTATCAACTGGATAGAGGTGTTCCGGCCAAGGTGGCTAATTTTCTAAAGACTCCTATGACTCCAGTTACCTATAAAGGCAAGCCGGTTATACTGGAGGGTGGTGCCATTGACGTAAATGGAAAAGGCACTCTGCTTACTTCTGAAGAATGCCTCATGGATCAGAAGACTCAGGTACGTAATCCAGGTTTTACCAAAGCTGATTACGAAGCGATCTTCAAAGAATACCTGGGCATAACTAATACCATTTGGGTGGGCGATGGCATTGTGGGCGATGACACTCACGGGCATATCGATGATCTCTGTCGTTTTGTAAACGCTAACACCATCATCACTGTAGTGGAAGATGACCCAAATGATGCCAATTATCACATGCTTCAAGACAATCTCAACCGATTGAAAGCAGCCAAGCTAGAAGATGGCAGTACTCCCAATATTGTTGAGCTCCCAATGCCTCATCGACTGGACTTTGAGGGGCTAAGAATACCGGCCAGCTATGCCAATTTTCTGATTATCAACAAGTGCGTGCTGGTACCGACTTTCAACGACTCCAATGACAGAAAAGCGCTGAACATTATTGCGGACTGCTTCCCTGATAGAGAAGTGATAGGCATCAGTGCGATTGACTTGATTTGGGGCTTTGGTACGCTACACTGCCTGAGTCAGCAAATACCAGCTTAGGTTGAATCAAGGTTAAATTTTCAACAAGTTCTCGCTCAAAACTAGAATATCACGTCTCCCTTGGTTAAATTATTAACCTAAAAGAACCATTTTCCATTGGAGACGATCAATCGTAAGGAATTTCTTCAAAAACTAGGCATGTTTGGAGCGGGTGCGCTTATCATGACTGGCTGTGATTTTTCAAGTTCGAAAGGTGCAACGATTCCCGGTGTACATTTAGGTAAAATAGAACCTGATGAAGATATTTTCAGATACATAGTTCGTAACAAGGGACAGCTAGATCGGACCATGTATCGGCAGATTATTGGAGCGACCAATGAGTTTAAAGAAGGAGATCTGACCCTGGAAGTGGCCGCAGCAGATGAAGCAAGCAGGTCCTCGGCTCGCACACTACTCTCCAATACAAAAATCAAAGACCTTCATGCTTATTCTTTATATGAAGATGAATTGGAAGCCCTCATCAATGAAAGCACGCAAGAGAACCCAGAGCTAGAAAACTGGACAATGGGAGAGCTCAAGGCATTTCTCCTCACCTCTTCTGAAACAGACATTAAGGCCATTATGCCATCTCTAACCAGCGATATCATTGCCTGTGTAGTCAAGTTAATGAGTAATGATGAGTTGATTCAGATTGGCCAAAAAGTCTTTAATCCACTTCCAAACAGCAAAATAGGAAGCAAAGGTTACCTCAGTGCCCGGGTACAACCCAACTCACCTACCGATAATATTGATGATATTATTTGGCAGGTGTTCGATGCCTGGGCCTATGCCGTGGGTGATCTAGTGCTTGGTACTAATCCTGTTTCGAGCGAACCAGCCTCTGTTGCCAAAATTGAAAAAGCATTATTTGAAGTGATCAGCACCTTTGGTTTGCAAGAAACAATACCGAATTGCGTACTCTCCCATATCGATATTCAGGCTGAGGTAGAGGCCACACAGCCCGGCACAACAGGTATTTGGTTTCAAAGTCTGGCGGGAACAGTCAATGCCAACAAAACCTTCGATGTCAGCATTGAAAAAATGATGAAGCACACTGATCAGCGAACAGGCCAATATGGTTTGTATGCAGAAACAGGTCAGGGAGCTGATTTTACCAATGGGCATGGTGAAGGTTTCGACATGGTGGTTCATGAGGCCAGAAAATATGGCTTCCTGAGAGCCATCAAGCAAAAGATGTCTGCGGGAAAAAGTGAGAATGAGGTTCCCTGGGTACATGTAAACGATGTGGCTGGGTTTATTGGTCCGGAGGTTTTCAAAACCAAAGAGCAATTAGTTCGATGCTGTTTGGAAGATACTGTCATGGGTAAATTGCATGGCCTTCCGATTGGTCTTGATATCTGCTCTACCCTGCATATGGATGTTAGCTTAGATGACCTTGATTGGTGCATTGAGCAAATTATGCCGGCTAATCCGGCCTACCTAATGGCCTTGCCTACCAAGAACGACCCCATGCTCAGCTACCTTACCACTGCTTTCCACAACCATGTTAAGATTAGGAATCAGTTTGGCTATAAGGTAAATGATGCCATGTGGGATTTCTTCAAAAAGCTTGAGGTTATTGATGCCAATGGCAATCCTACCAAGCATTTTGGTGACCCAATTTGGGTCTACTACAAATACCTTCAGGCGAAATCAGACAAACGAACAGAGGAAGAAATTTATACTGAAGGACGTAAAGTAATTGCGGAAGTGAGAGAACGTGGGGTTGCCATTGCCGAAGGTTATGGTAAAATGATTTGGGACTTAGAGTCCGATCTGGCACATCAAGTAAAATTGCTCTATGAAGATGCTAAAGTCAGCTTATGGACCGAAATGCCATCTGTTTTTGCAAACACTATTCCGGCTAGTTTGAGCATTGCTTCCGCTTCAGTTGATCGAAAAGACTATGTGTACCACCCAACAAGTGGGGAAGAACTAAGCAAGAGCAGCTTAAATACACTTAAAGAATTAAAGTCGTCATGGAGAAATGAACTTCCAGATGTTCAGATCATCATTTCTGATGGCTTGAATGCCAGAGCCATCATGGACGATGGACACCTCCTTCCCTATTTAGAAGCGTTGATTGATGAATTGTCCTCTGCAGGATATTCTATTAGCAATAGAAACCTGATAATGCAAAATGGACGAGTAAGAGCCGGTTATGCTTGTGGTGAAGTATTATTCGGTCAAGAGGGAATTTCAAATCAAACCAAAGGAATCATTCACATTATTGGTGAGCGACCAGGTTCAGGACATCATAATTTCTCAGCCTATTTAACGGCAGCCACAAAGAGTCAGTGGTTCAAAAAAGGCTCAGTCGATCATGACATCTCCAGAGTGGTTTCCGGCATATCAGATACGGCTTTAGAACCTAAATTAGCAGCCAAAGAAACTGCCAACATTTTCCATCAGCTCTTTCTGAAACAAACCAATCTGGAGCCAAACGGATGAAGTTTCCAACCTCTGGGCAACTCGTGTAGTCTATAGAGGTATGAAGAAGATACTTACACTAATTATTCTAAGTTTTGTTTTTGTCTCGTGCAAGGAAGACCCAAACCCTTGCGCAGGATACGGATTCGAATGCACCGCTACAGTGGAAAGCCATTGGGAGCTGGTAGAAGTCTTTTCAAGCCCGGGGAGTGGTGGATCGTTCAATGAGGTAGAGTCGGATAGAACCATCACCATATTTGAAAACGGTGATTTCATCAGTAAAGGCTCCTTATGTGTGATAGACATTAACAATGTTGAAATTCAAACTGGTGAAATAGAACACACCACCACAGAGAGCAAAATGGTATTTTTTGGTTGCTCAGGCAATGACGAAACAGAACGCACCTTCACGGTAGACGGTGATGAAATGATCGTTGAATTCAGCTGTTTTGAAGGCTGCGCGCATAAGTATAAGAGGGTGAATTGAATCCCCCGGCCTAAAGCCCCCCCCCTTAAAAAGGGGGACTGTACTTAAAAACATTATCTTTAGGGAAGCACAGCACAATGTATTTCCTTCCCTACAATAGAAACTTAAAGGAGTTTTCTCGTCAACTCAGAAATAAGAGTACGCTTTCTGAAGTCATTCTTTGGCAGAAACTTAGGGCAAGTCAAGTAAATGGCTATCAATTCAACAGGCAAAAGCCATTAGGAAGATATATTGTAGACTTCTATTGTAAGAATCTTAGTTTAGTCATTGAAGTTGATGGAAGCAGTCATTTTGTAGGCGATGCTCCAATTAGGGATAAGGAGAGGCAAGACATTCTCGAAAGTATGGGACTTCAGTTTCTCAGGTTCGATGATGAGGATGTCAAACAAAACATCTCATTCGTGATGAGAGTGATTTATGAATTCATTGAGGATCGGGAGAGGTCGAATCCCCTTAGCCCCCTAAAAAGGGCGAATGATTCATGAAAAGATTGTCTCGTACTGAAAAAGTACAGCACAGTCCCCCTTTACAAGGGGGTGGCGACAGCCGGGGGATTACACTCGCTTACAAATCTTCGCAAACTCACAATAACCGCAGCGTTCTAGATCATCAGTTTGCACAAAAGGAATCTCCGGATTGAATATCTCATTTACCAATCCATTTAATCGAGCGCCAAAAGCCTCAATCTCGTTATCACTCAAAGTTTGGCCATTTTTGAGCCATTGTGTGCCTTGACTGAGGCTTTTCATGGTGGTAATACCCACTTTAATTTCCTGACTGACATGAGGCCTTACCAAAACAGCATAAAGATTGGCCTGAAATCCTGATTTGTATTTAGGATCAACAAATAAGGCTTCCTGCACTTCTTCATCCGTGGTATAAGTTCTGCCCTTTTTGGCAAACTCAACTTTCCCGGTCTTATAGTCAGTAATTCTCAATACACCATCCTTTTCATCAACCCTATCTATTGTTCCGCTGATTCTTACCGTACCGACTTCGGGGATGGAAACCCTTTCTTCATAACCTTCCTGCTCCAAGCCCACCACCTTGAAAGGAGCATCAGCCATATCTAAATCCAGCACTTTCTGGATGAGCTGCTCCATCACCTCTTTAGTGACTAAATCCCGACCGGTAAGCTGCTGGTTTTCCTGCACAATCTTGTTCCGATGGAGCGAATCAATCAATTGCTTTTCTACCTGCGCCTTAAGAAGTTTTATCTGCTCAGAACCGATTTCTTTACCAATCCATGGAGTGTATAAAAACTCCAGCACCTCATGCACCACAATACCTAGGTTTCTAGCATCAATGTCTTCTTCCACATCCTCCAACTCCTTGAAGCTGGCCACATTTTTCAGATAGAACTTCAGCGGACAAGTGATGTAATTGGTCAATGATGTTGGCGAAAGAAACTTACTCTCCTCCTCTCCTGCCTCAACAGTAAATCGCTTCATCAACTGACGCACTTCGGCACTTTTAGGCATTTCCACTTTTACATCCTGCTGAACATCTGGCACATAGCCTTCATAGTTTTTAGTCTCAATACTATAATTCGAAACATTTTTATACCTCTTGAGTTGTTGCAAAATGAAACGACTCTTTTCTCCGGTAGAATCTCCCTGAGTGGTATTATCATAGATAAAGTGGATGTCTTCTGAACGCTGAATCAACCTCTTGAAGTGATAAGCATAGATGGCATCCTGTTCCTCGAAAGTTGGCAGCGCGAAGACTCTCCTCAAGCCATAAGGAACATAAGAATTTAGATTTCTGGCGGTCGGCAGCTTTCCTTCATTAGCTGAAACGATGATCACATGTTTAAAGTCCAGTGTTCTGGTTTCCAGAAAACCCATGATCTGCACACCTTGAACAGGTTCGCCTTCAAATGGAATTTTCACTGCTCTAAAGTGCTCCTGAATAATCTTCCTGATCAGTTTCAAACTAAAATCCTGTCGACCTTTTAGGTAATCATTCAACTGATTCAGCGACTTCAAAAAGAAGTAGATAAATTCCTGATCAGTAGGACCTGATTCAGTCTCTTTGAAATGATAGAAAACGGTAGTGAGATATGATTTGAGCGACTCAAAAATACTCTTCCAATCGAGCTCAGAACTTAATAGGGACTTCAATTCCGAAGAACTAAGCCTATCTAGCAGTTCATCTTTGGTTACTCTGGTACGTTTTTCCTGAATAAACCACTGATTGAGCTGCTTATATATCTCAGGCTGAAAAATGGAGGTATAAGCATTGGACAGAAAAGGTCTGAGATCATATACATGAAAGACCAAATGTCCTTCTCGTTGACGGGCTTTTCTTACCAGCTCCAAATAGCTTAATACGAAATCAAAGACTACTGTGGCTCGCATGGGGTACCCCATGGTAACATTGACCTTATGCTTTTGCATGGGCATGCTGTATAGCAAAGGTACTAGTAGTTTCTCATCGGCCAGCACTACAGCGGTTTCTTCCGGTCTTGCTCCGGCATCAAGTAGTTCTGTTACCTTTTGGGCTGCTAACTGCGCCTGAGCCATATTCTG
>JABXIP010000235.1 GCA_013373005.1 Cytophagia bacterium
ATCTCAGGCTGAAAAATGGAGGTATAAGCATTGGACAGAAAAGGTCTGAGATCATATACATGTAAGACCAATTGTCCTTCTCGATGGCGGGCTTTTCGTACCAGCTCCAAATAGCTTAATACGAAATCAAAGACTACTGTAGCTCTCATCGGGTACCCCATGGTAACATTTACCTTGTGCTTTTGCATAGGCATGCTGTATAATAAAGGCACTAGTAGTTTCTCATCAGCCAGCACTACAGCTGTTTCTTCCGGTCTTGCTCCGGCATCAAGTAGTTCTGTTACCTTTTGGGCTGCTAACTGCGCCTGAGCCATATTCTGCGGAACAGCATGTATCGTGACTTGCTTCGCCTCTTTTAAGGAGTCGGCATCGAACACGACACTTTTAGGCCACTTAATAAGGTAATCTCGAAGAAAGTCTCCTGCCTCTTCCTGCTTTTCTTCCAGATAATAACTATCTAAATCCCAATATAGCTGTGCCTTGTCAGCCTTAACCAGCGCATCGAAGATGATTTCTTCTGCCTTGGAAAGTGCATTGAAGCCACAAAAATGGTATTGCTCAAAACTATGATCGAAGCTCTCCTGAGATAGTATATTGGCCAGGTTGCGATAGAGCATGCCACCATAAGCTTTTTCCTCTTTAGCCAATTCTTCCTGATAGACTTCGTAAACAGCACCTACCTCCTTCCATATCTTCAAGAATTCTGTTAGTAGCTTTGTCTTCTCTTGCTTTTCAGTAAGAGTTCTGTAACGCGCAATGATATCTCTGAATTCGTCATTATAGCCGAAAACATTGTCTATTTCCTTGATGTCCTGAAGGGCAGAATAGATTTTTCTCGCATCCGCCAAATATCGATCGATTTCATCATAATCCTTGAGGATAATCTTACCCCAGGCATAGAAATCATCGAATTCTAAATCGCTGTCTTTGGTCTGATAAATTTTATAAAGATGAAAAAGAAGTGTGAGCTCATCGGTGATGGTCATTCCCGTCATACGCTGCACAAACTCTTCAATACTGAGAATGGCTGGCAGCATAAAATTCTGCTCTCCATAGGCTGCCAGCAGAGCTCTTTTAAAGAAGATTCCTCCCCGTTTGGTAGGAAATACAAAGCAGTGATTCTTCAGGCCAGAAAGCTGATCTGACTCAAATTGGGCTACTATGTTTTCGTGGAAGGATTTCATTTGAGTCTGATCCTTTTCAATTCCACCTTACCAAACTCAATGACTGAAAAGAGACCATTATTTGAGCCTAAATGACCGTAATTTCCTTTCTCAAACACTCCCTTTACTTCTAATTTCAAATTGTACATGTAATATTCATCATGAACCTTTGAGAAGAGACTATCTAGTTCATCACCCAACTCAAACCCATTCCTATATCCAAGCTCCACACTCAGGTTATCACAGCCCCTTCCATTCAAACCCCAATACTCTTCGATACCTGAATAAGAGGCTGTTACCCAAACCGTATCTCCTTCATATTCAGGTAGATCACAAAAATTCACAAAATCTTGCCTTATTCGAGAGTGATTAACAGAACTGCAGGAAAATGAAATGACAAAAAGAAGACACATTAAGGGGAATAAAATCCCCCTAGCCCCCTTTGTAAAGGGGGAATGCATGGTGCAAGATTCTTCTAAAGGAGGGATAATTACGTTCTTCATGACTCCACCTCCTTTACCAAAACCGGTTCAACATAGATTAAAAACCCAGACACCTTTTCATATCCCATAGCCTGAATGGCTTTCATATAGCGCTGTACCTGAGCATGATGGCTCTCACTTTCAACCTCCTTTTTGTAGTCAATTACGATAGCTTCCAGATCATTAATCAACAGACGATCGGGTTGATGCTCCCTGCCTTCAAACCAGATGGAACGTTCATTATACACTTCAAAACCGTCTGAAAACCAGGGTGCAATCTGTTCCATGGCAAAGAGTTTTTCAATTCGCTCTTCCACCTGAGATACGACTTCTCCATTCATTTCCCCTGACTGAAGCCTCTGCCTCAATACAATGGGTAAGTCTTCCTTCACTCTGATGGAGGAAAGTACATCGTGCACCTGATTGCCCAGAGTAATGTTCTTGGCCTGTTCTGTATCCTGCAGCATAAAGAAGCGATCAGAATCATTACGAATGGTAAGCTGCTCAAGAAACGAAGCAGCCGGGTAAATCTTCAAAGTCTCAGTTACAGAAACATCTTCTTTGCTCCCAACTTTATCATGATCGTCCCCTTTACTGAATTCTATGTATATCGATTCTTCAAGCTGTTTCATATCCAGCTCCTCAAGCAAACCAATCATCAATTGATGAATCTGGCTGGTGCCCGGCTTAGTCTTCGGAGCCGACAAATAAAGCTTCTCCCTTGGACGGGTAAAAGCCACATAAGTCTTATTCAGAATATCCAAGGCACTTTCTTCAGCCTCTTTATAATAGTCAGGCTCGAAATAAGAATCAGTGAGTAGCTTTCTATTGAAGTCGAGCGGAATGTATTTAAGCTCTTCATAGGCAGAAGGAATATGACCTGTCCAGAACTGATGAATAGTTGGCCGTGGTAAAATATCCCAACTGGTGAATGGAATAAACACGATGGGCGACTCCAAGCCCTTCGATTTATGGATGGATAGAATTCGAATGGCATTAGTCTGTTCGCTGGTTGAAACCGTTTGGTTCTCACCCTCCTTTGCCCACCATTCGAGGAAACTGGCGATGGAGTTTCTTCCTCGCTGACTTTGCTCCAGCACCAAATCAAGCAACTGTTGCAGGTAAATATCTGTACTCTCCTTCAGGTCGAAAATGATCAACAACTCACAGACCAAATCGAATAGCGACTGCTGTTTGAGCGTTGGAATATGTTTGGTAAACGCTACTGGAAAACCGGCTGATTCAAGCGTTAATCGCTTCTTTTTGGAGGTCTCAAAAGCTTCCGAGTATTCCTGCCCTGTCAACCTCTTGAACAGAATGATAAGGCTTAGCGTCTGAACTTCGTCTTTATCTGATTGCAGGTAATTCAACAACTCCATTACAAACATGACTAAATCACTTTGCTGAAGTTTCAGAGAATCTCCATTGATAAATGGAATTTTCTCCAACATTAGCTGATTGGCAATATCAGAAATTTCACTATTCCGGTTGACCAGAATGAGCATGTCCTTCAGCCCATAACCCTTCTCTTTGTTCAGCCTAATGTTCTGAATCAGATTCTCAATAGCCGAAGTTTTCCAACCATCCTCTTCAAAGAACTTCATGCTCACATAGCCACCCTCCTGCTTTTGAATCTGCTGTGTATGACCTTCAAAGGCCATTTCAAACAAGCTGCTTTCTGCCAACGACTCATTCTGTTTTAAAGCCTCAGGCAATCGATCGAATATGGCATTGTTGAAATGGATGATTTCGCTGAGACTTCGGTAATTATCCGAAAGATTTCTATCTGCTTCATTCGGATAAAACAGGCCAAGCTCCTCTTTGATCTGGCTCAATAATAGGCGCATATTCCCACCTCTAAAACGGTAGATTGATTGCTTCACATCCCCTACAATCAACACTTCATGACCTTCAGAGAGGGCATTGACAATCAATGGTTTTAGGTTGAACCATTGGAAATTGGAAGTATCCTGAAACTCATCGATCATGATGTGTTTGTAGAAGCTTCCAAGTTTCTCAAAAATGAAAGGTGCATCTGCTTCCTGCAGCACCTCTTTCAGAATGATATTGGTATCCGAAATGAGCATCACATTATGCTCATCGCGATAGTCTTTCAATTTCTGATGAAGTGATTCTAACAAACCAAAGGCATAGATATTCTTTAGAATGGCTTTGGCGGTATTGTAATGCTTTCGCTCTTTGGCAATAAACTGCAAAGCATCTGTTCCAATGTTAAACAAATCACTTTCACCCACCTGACAAGCTAGATCGAAATTGGGGCTTTTCTTGGCTCCCCATTGCATACCACCCTCGAGTGTCTGAATAAAGCGCTTCTTGCTATCTATTTCGAAATCAAGATTATCTAGGGCATAGAAAGCGGCAATAGCTCCAGAACGACCATAATGAAAATCCTCAACTGTCAGTCCATTTTTGGAAAGCACCTCAAAGGCTTTATTCGCAAAGGCCTTGGCAGTATTTTCAAACACCCGCACTTCCTTCTTCAGTTGATCAATCAACTTCTTAAGATCGGTCAGGTCTACTTTATGCTCACTGAATCCATCCTGAAATTCTTCCCTAAACAGGTTCTTTCCTAACTTTTGAATCTGCTGATCTACATTCCAGCTTTTGTCATTCTCAACCTGATCTTTTGAAAATTGGGTCAGCCAACTTTTGATCTCGGGCTGATCGTCCAACTCCCTGAAAAGGTTATCGATGGTTTCAGCCAGAGCAATTTCGGTATTCATTTCCACCTCATAGCTGAGTGGTAGATTCAACTCGCGAGCAAATGATTTGAGTACTCTGGAAAAGAAGCTATCGATGGTAGAAATCTCAAAGCGGCTGTAATTATGAATGATCAGATCGTATGCTTCATTGGCACGAGCGACAATTTGAGCAGCATCAAATCTTCCATCAAACTCATTCAGTAGTACTCTTTGAAGATCATTTTCTACACCTGAAGCCAAGTCCTCCAGGTTCTTCAAAATCCTGGATTTCATCTCCTCAGTAGCCTTATTGGTAAAGGTTATGGCCAGTACATTCCTGTAATCCTGAGGATTAGCAATAAGCAACTTAATGTACTCTTTAACCAGTGTAAAGGTCTTTCCGGAACCGGCAGATGATTTGTAAACAGTTAGAGCCAAATGAGGTGTTCGTTTGACCTGAAATTAAGAAAGGCAATTGAATTAATCGGGACTTATCGAATCAAATTGAAACTACCTCTATAAGTTTCTTCGAAGCTTACTTCATTCAAGCTACCAGCATAGAAAACGAGATAAGAGTATTTGCCATCAGGAGCAATATCACCTTGATAAGTTCCATCCCAGCCTTCAGACAAATCTTCAGTAGAAAATACTACCTGCCCCCACTTATTGAAGATCTGCATGTAGTAGCTCACCTGACAGTCAGCCACCGGTTTAAACGTATCGTTCGATCCATCATTATTCGGGCTAAACGCAGTCGGGAAGAATATTTTTGGGAAGCGTTCAGATACATCGATATCTAATGAGGTTTCACAGCCATTGGCATCTACAATTCTTACTGAATATGCTCCCTGGCTGAGTCCCGAAGCATTCGCATCATCAACTGTTGGCGCGTTACTCCAATAGAACTGGTAATCGGGGGTTCCTCCTTTCGCATCGATAAAGGCAGTTCCATCTGTAGCCTGAGGACATATAGGGTCATTGATTAGTGACTCTAAATCGGCTTCAAGCAAAGGCGGTTCGTCAATTGTGAAATTGGCCACTGCCTGACAACCATTAGCATCCGTAACAGAAACAACATAGTCTCCCGGCCTCAGACCTGAATTGGTATGATCTGTCGTTATCACCTGATAGGCATTCGACTGCCAGTTGAACGTGTATTCACCATTTCCAAAAGGCGTACCACCCACCACCTCTAACTCAGCAAAACCATTGGTATCTTGAAAACAGCTCACCCCTTGTGCCGAAACATTCAAAATTTGAAGTCTTTCCGGCTGCCCGATGGTTACCGCAATAGTACTCTGACAACCCAGCTCATCGGTTATGGTAGCAGTGTAATTGCCAGTTCTCAAATTCGTAATATCCTCTCCTGATCGGCCATTATCCCACTCAACGGTGTAAGTTCCCTTACCACCCGTAATACTCAAATCAATAGCGCCCGTAGCCCCTCCATTACATAATACATCAGAATTGGAAGCCACAGCTACAATTGGTGGATAGACTTTCACATTTAATGTATCTGAGTAGCCTTCGCAGTCATCTATCAAAGGGTTAGATTCGAGGTACCAAACCTTCCCTTCCACATTCTGATTCCATTCTATAAATACCTCCGTGTCATCAGCACTCATATTTTGAATGAACTGGCCACCATCTACAAACCATGTATACTCAGAACCATTAGTTGGCGTAACATAGTATCGTTGAGTCAAGCGATCGGCATCGCATACTTCAGAAAAAAGCCCATCGTCAGAAACCAACGCTTCGGTAAACGGTGCAAGAGGTTCTAATCTTTTATTGATAATCACCGGAAGGGTAAGGGTGTCACCAACACATCCTATAGCACTTTTCGGTACCACTTTAATACTGGCATCTGCTCTCGATGCTCCCCAATCCACCAAAATTGATTCACCGGTATTTGATCCGCTGATAGTACCACCATCCACAAACCACTCGTAGCTGAGCCCAGTATTTCCCAGTGCTGTATATTCAATGCCCGTAACATCCGGACAGACAGAGACTGGCCCCAAAAGATCATCTATTTTAGTTTCCTTCACCTCAACAGTTTTCACAACTGTTTCCGAAGTACCGCATGAGCCTTGACCATCAGAAGCTACCAGCACAATGTTGTAATAGCCGGGTTCAGAATATGTATGATTTACTGCTTCCCCAGTAGCCACTTCACCATCACCAAAATCCCATTCAAAAGTGTTAAAAAGTGGTGCTTCGCCTACCGGAACAATGTAGTTGGCTGTAAACACTATATCAGCATTCAGACAAGCCTCATCCTGAATAATACTGATATACTCATCATCTCCTTGAATCTTAAGATTTAAGTTTTCCAGAGCCAC
>JABXIP010000513.1 GCA_013373005.1 Cytophagia bacterium
ATCGGCATTAACCCAACCAATAATGTGGTTGATGTGACTAACTACGTGCTCCATAGTTTAGGCCAACCTATGCACGCATTTGATGCAGCAGCAATTACAGGTAATGAAGTTGTTGTGAAGACGCTGCCCGCTGGAACGAAGTTCGTTACCCTGGACGAAAAGGAAAGAAAACTTTTTGCCGAAGACTTGATGATCTGTAATCAAAACGAAGGCATGTGTATAGCCGGAGTATTTGGCGGAATGAAGTCTGGTGTAACAGAAAAAACCACCACTGTATTTCTGGAAAGCGCCTATTTCTCTCCAGATAGCATTAGAAAAACGGCTCAGAACCATCAGTTAAAGACCGATGCTTCCTTCAGATATGAGAGAGGCACCGATCCGAATATGCCATTCTTTGCTTTGCAATATGCAACTCAACTTATTCAGGAGATTGCAGGCGGAGAAGTAGTGGGGGAAATATTCGACATATACCCTAAGCCAATTGATGACTTTAAAATTGAAGTGACCTACCACAGAATCAACCAATTGATTGGTAAGGAACTTTCTAACAAAGAAATTGAGGACATTCTTCTTGGTTTGGAAATTAAGCTAGAAAATAAAACCTCTGAGGGCTTCACAGCCATCGTTCCTCCATACAGAGTAGATGTTCAGAGAGAAGCAGATATTGTTGAAGAAGTGCTTCGAGTGTATGGCTATAACAACGTTGAGCTTCAACCTACGTTGAGCTCAAGCTTCCTTTCAGAGTTCCCTAAAAAAGATAATGACTCTCTTCAACTTGAAGTTTCCAGAATTCTATCTGGGACTGGCTTCAACGAAATAGTGACTAACTCACTGACCAAGCATCAGTATGCCGCAGCATCAGAATCTATAGATTCAGCCAATGATGTTCACATTCTCAACTACTTGAGTGAAGAACTCGATGTAATGCGCCAAACACTTATGTTCTCAGGTCTGGAAGTAATCGATCGAAATGTAAAGAGAAGACAAAACAGCCTCAAGCTTTATGAATTCGGCACCACATACCATAAAAAGGGAGAAAAGTATAAGGAGTTTAGTCGACTAGCTATTTACCTGACTGGAGAAAATGCCTCAGAATCGTGGTTAGATCAAAGCAGACCGGTAAGATTCCACGATCTATCTCAAATGGTTTATCAACTGCTGAATAAGTTTGGAATGAACAGGCTGGAAATTGCCGATGTGCAATCAGACCTATGGAGCTACGGTATTGAAATCAGCCATAACAAAAAGACTGTAGTAACACTTGGTAAAGTAAATCCTAAACTTGCCGCACTTTGCGAGGTGAAGCAGGAAGTGTTCTATGCCGACTTCGATTGGCAAATGCTAAGAGAAAACTATCCACTAATTGTTGATTTCCAACCACTTTCAAAATTCCCTGAAGTAAAAAGAGACTTATCTCTGGTTATTGATAAATCGGTAAATTTTGAAGACATTAGAAAACTGTCTGACAGAAACGCATCTAAACTACTTACCAGAATGAGAGTATTTGATGTGTACGAGGGCGATAAAATTGGTGAAAATGAAAAGGCTTATGCTGTGAGCTTCTTCTTACAAGACCAGGAAAAAACCCTTACCGACAAGGTTATTGATAAAACCATGCAAAGGTTAATGACAGTTTTTGAAAAAGATTTGGGAGCAACCATAAGAAAATAATGAGCAATCCGATTGACCAAAAGCTAGAAGGACTCGAAAAAAGAGTGAATGAATTGATCAACGCATATCAATCGGAGATATCTAAAAATAATCAGCTAGAGGCTCAAAATCACTCACTTAAAGGAGAGGTTGAAGGCTTAAAGGCTAAACTAACTGATTTTCAAAATCAGTATAAAATCGCTAAAATTGTATCAAGCACAACAGTGGAGAAAGACGAATCTGTTGAGTTGAAGAATAAGTTAAACGAGTATATAAAAGAGATTGATCGTTGTATAGCTCATATGAGCTAATTTTTAGATATATGGATCTTCTATCAATAAAACTTAAAATAGGAGACCGCGAGTACCCAATGAAGGTTAAACCTGAAGAGGAAGCAAGGGTACGCAACGCAGGCAAATTCATCAATGAGAAACTGAGGTCTTATAGAGACAAGTTTGGCATTGATGATAAGGAAGATTTGTTGGCAATGGTGGCATTCGACTGCATGGTGGCGAAACTCAAAAGTGAAGAGGAATCTACTGCAATCGATAGCACAGCAGAAAGCACAATCGATAACCTGGAGCGACTGATTCGGGACACTCTCTCTTAATACCGTTATTCAACTCACCTATTGGTTGGCCTCCACATAGATTATAAATATTTATGGGAGACACGCTTACTATATTGCTGATTGCCGTGGGATCGCTGGCAGTTGGCTTTTTGCTCGGGAGGTTTCTACTTCAGAAGCTAAACAAAACAGCCGCTAAGGAACTGGAAGAAAAAGGAAAACAAATCATTAAAGAGGCTGAGCTTACAGCCGAAAATATTAAGAAAGACAGAATCCTCGAAGCCAAGGAAAAGTACTTTAAAATAAAGGCCGAGTTTGAAGAAGAGGCCAATAGGAAGAAAAATCAGATCATCTCAAACGAGAACAAACTCAAGCAAAGAGAAAATACCATCAATCAGAAACAGTCTGAGCTGAACAGAAAAGACGCTGAGCTCGATAGCCTGAGAGAGAATGTAGAAGCACAGCTGGAGATTGTTAGAAAGCGTAAGGAAGAACTCGAAAGCAAGGTCGATGAGAAAGTAAAGGAACTTGAAAAAGTGGCTAACCTTTCGGCTGACGAAGCTCGCGAGCAACTGATTGAAACACTGAAAGACGAAGCCGAGAGTAAAGCCTCTGCCCTAATCAAAGACATTATCGATGAAGCAAAACTATCTGGGGCCAAAGAGGCTAAGAAGATAGTCATTGAATCTATTCAGCGTACAGCAACAGAGCATGCCATTGAAAACTGTGTTTCAATTTTCAATATCGAAAGTGACGAAATCAAAGGTAAAATCATTGGCCGTGAAGGTAGAAACATTCGCGCCTTGGAGGCTGCAACAGGCGTTGAGATTATTGTAGACGATACTCCGGAAGCCATTATTATCTCAGGCTTCGATCCGGTACGAAGAGAAATTGCCAGACTGTCTTTGCACAGGTTGGTAACGGATGGCAGAATTCACCCAGCCCGCATTGAGGAAGTGGTAAACAAAACCACCAAAAACATTGAAGAAGAGATTGCTGAAATCGGTGAAAGAACAGTTATCGATCTAGGCATTCATGGGCTTCACCCTGAACTGATTAAGCTGGTTGGAAGAATGAGATTTAGATCTTCTTATGGTCAAAACTTGCTGCAGCACTCAAGAGAGGTAGCTAACCTCTGTGCAACTATGGCCTCCGAGCTAGGACTCAATCCTAAAAGAGCCAAGCGTGCTGGGTTGCTTCACGATATTGGAAAAGTATGGCCTGAAGAACCTGAAATGCCACACGCAGTTTTAGGTTTTGAATTGGCCAAGAAGTATAAAGAACATCCGGAAGTGTGTAATGCCATTGGAGCTCACCACGATGAAATGGAAATGACTTCAATGATTTCACCATTGGTTCAGGCTTGTGATGCCATTTCGGGTGCCAGACCAGGAGCCAGACGTGAGGTAATGGAGTCCTACATCAAGCGACTGAAAGAGCTGGAAACTTTAGCCTTAAACTTTGATGGAGTGAATAAATGCTACGCTATCCAGGCAGGTAGAGAGCTCAGAGTGATGGTAGATGCTGAATCCGTAACCGACAATCAGGCTGCGCAGCTTTCATTCGATATTTCTCAGAAGATTGAGAAAGAAATGCAATACCCAGGCCAAATCAAGGTTACGGTAATCAGAGAAATGCGAGCCGTAAACTACGCCAAGTAGATAGAAAATAATTTCAAAATATAACTAATTGAGGGGCTGATATTTAGCCCCTTTTTTATTTATGACTTTTCTCGGCTCCATCATAAAGCTTGTTCCATTGGATAAAACCTGATAATTTGGGGATAGCGTGTGTGTAATTTTCATTTCTGTTTCGGAAGAAATGCTCAATGAATAATTGTGCATATACGTTAAGGTCAAGACGATAAGGCTGGTCTAATTTTACCTTAACAGTGACTAACCAAAAAATCTTTCGCCAATTGGGCTGTACGTACTTCCTCAACCAAAGAAGCGTCATTTGTATGACCCTTCTCTTCTTCTTTTGCTTTGGCCTTAGCTACTCTCAAGACTATCAGCATCTCCTAGATGGTGCGCGCAAAAACTCCAGAAACCCAGATAGCCTTGCTTATTATGGTAAACTCTTGTTAGAAGAAACAGACTCCCTCGCTCTTCTGGAAGGCTATTTCGCGGTAGGTTACTCCCACTATCAAAGGGGCGAAATGGACAGATCAGTACTCTATTACGATTCCGCCCTAAACTTTACGAATCGCCAAAAGCTTAGCACTACTTACGATAGAATTATAAGGAATCAAGCTATCGCATATCAAAGAATGGGGGATATCGACAAGGCAAAAGGCATTTTTAATACTATGCTGGCCAATGCCGAAAATGATAAAAACCCAGTAGCCAAAGCTCTGGCATTAAATCAGATTGGATTGCTTGAGCAATTGGACGGCAACTATAACAAATCTGCCGAATCACTCAACGAGGCCCTCGATTTATTCAAAAAACATAACCCGGAGGGTATGATTAACACCATGTTAAATCTCGGCACTCTCTATGGCCGAATGGATTTAATAGATAAGTCTAATGACATACTCATGGAAGCTGCCGAAACGGCTTTAAGTTTCAATCAGCCGGTATTGGCGGCTAGGTGCTACAACAACCTTTCTGTCAACTATCGAAAAATTTCAAAAATTGATTCTAGCAATATCTACTTAAGAAAGATTCTACCAGTATATCAATCCAACCGCAATACAATTGGGCTGGTCGTTACCTATCAGAACTTATCCCTTAATTTTCTCGAAGAAGATTTTGCAGATAGCACCTTCCATTACCTGGCCCTTGCCAAAGAATTAAATGAACTCGGAGCTGACCTTTTTTTAGAGGGTGAATTGGACTTTCTGGAAGCACAGGCAGAACTAAAGTTCAATAACAATGTGCAAAAGGCCATTGACCTAACAAATAAATCTATCACCAAAACGCTGAAGCAGCAGCGGGTAGATGACACTAGGGATAGATATGAATTTCTTTCAGATGCTTATGAGAAGGCTGGGCAGGATAAACTGGCATTACAAATCTTAAGAAAGTGGAAGAACCTAAACGATAGTCTCGAGTACTTCAAGAATGTAGAAACTATTGGAGAGATCACTGAAAAGTTCGATCTGGCAAGAAGTGAGATTCTCATTCAGTCGGAAGAAACCAAGAGCAGTCTTACCAGAAACCTGATTATGGTTAGCTCTTTCACTCTAATAGCCTTATGCCTCGCAGTTTGGTTTTACAGAAACTATCAAAAAGAAAAATCGGAGAAGATTGTGAAGGAGAGCGAGGTTGAAGAATTAAAACTGAAGCTGAAAGAACTCTCACAAAGTAAATCCAGGCTGAAAATTCCGAGAGAATTTATAACACTTAAAAGCAAAGCACTTATCAAACTGGAAGACATCAGGTATATACAGTCTGATGGGCCCTACATTGAAATCTTTTTGGCTGACAAAGAGAAGCCCGAGATAGATAGAAACAGTCTCAAAGGTATTCTCGAAGAACTCCCTCCTGAGGAATTCATTCAGGTACACCGCAGCTATATTGTGAACATTGAATTCATTAAAGCCTTCTATGCAACCAAAATTATTTTGCAAGATGGTACAGAGGTGAATGTAAGCAGAAGCTTTAAAGAAGAAGTAGAGTCCTTCCTCAAAGCCTCTGCCTAAAACTCTTATTCATAGAACTCCCAGTAGCAGTCGGTATACAAATAGTATCCCCAGTAATCATAGTAGTCATAACAAACCAGCTCTGGCTCAGAGCATACGGATACATCCTCCGTTTTGAGAGAATTCCCTCCTGCTGAGGAAATCATTGTCAGGGTGAAAAATGACAAGATAAATGTGAGTGTTTTCATAATTCTGAATTTTTTGTTTTCTGAATTTAAGAAAACACCCATTCATCAATCAAGCTTAGACATTCTTCAAAAGTGACTACCCAACACTTCACACTTGGTCGTATCTAAAAAAGCCTAATCCATTCATGCCGCTTTTTATGTCATCCATAACATATCTATAAAATCAGCTCTCAAATCCAACATCAAAAGACATGTCATTCATGACAAAGAACATGTCGGTCGTAACATAAACCTGAATTTGTCTTCTCTCCTCTCCAATTTTAGTAACAACAATCATTACCACAATTAGGGTACTTCAACACTGACAATGACCAACAAAATCCAGACAAGGAAGAAGGAAATTCTTGATGCTCTCTCTACAAGAGAGTTAGAGATTCTTCAACACATGGCAAATGGCAACTCGCGTAGCGACATAGCCACGGAACTCTCCATATCTGTGCTTACCTATGATGAGCACAGAAAGAACATTAGAAATAAGCTCGGACTGCACTCAAATGCAGACTGGGCTATGGTGCTAATGGCATTTATGTCATAGAAATACTCGAAAGTGAGTATTGAATGCAGATTGAAAACTGAAAAACTTTACAAAAAACAATAGTCGGTTTAGTTGAGTCTCAAGCTGAAGCCACAAACGGTGGCTTCAGCTACTTATCGCGAATCCACGCATAAACATCATATAAATTATCACAACCAAATTCTATCGAAATGAAAAAACATCTACTGTTGCTGTTAACATTGGCACTCTTAATTAGTGCCGCCCCCACCTGGGCTATCCCATTTCAGGATGCCACTGGTGCAATTGCCTCGGAAGGCAAAAAAATGAACTTCCAGGGTACACTTTATGAAAACGGAGCTCCTGTTACCGGAGAGAGAAACTTTACCTTCTCTATTGACTTGGGAGAAGGAGAAAGCTGGACAGAAACTCAATCCAATGTACAAGTAATTGAGGGCTTGTATGCTGTAATTCTCGGTTCGGTTACACCAATGCCAGAAGATTTGTTCTATGGAGTTGAAGGAAGAAATCTTACAGTAAGCATTGGAAACACCGTGCTTGGCTCAACAGAACTACTCTCTCCTTTTTCTGCAAAGCCAATTGGCCCAGTTGATGATTTAGCGAGACGCATTGAAGTAGGAAATGGTGAAACAGAGTCTGACACCGTATTCTATTTCAAAATTACAGCTGATAACCTTACTCAAGGTTCATCAAAAGGTATTCAAGTTGATATGACCGGACAAGGGGTTAAAATGGCTCTTAGAGGTAATACATTATCTCAAGCAGACGACCCATCGACAAAAATCGCCATTATCGGTAGTGCAACCGGTTCCGGAACTGGTAGCCATGAAGGTGTTAGAGGTCAAGCTTTTGGAGCGGGAAGAAACAATGCAGGGGTTCTAGGTTTAGCAGGTGGTCCTGGAAATGGAGCTACTGGCTATGACGAAGGTTCTTACAATACTGGTGTAGTTGGTTACGGCCAGTCTAACCCATGGGGTAATACAGGTGTTTCTGGCTTTGCAGTTGGCGGAGTTGGTGTAGACAATATTGGTGTTGTCGGTATTTCTAATGTAGGTACTGAAGGTGACCTTGAGGTAGAAAACAAAGGTGTCCTAGGAAGAGCTGAAGGTTTGGGTATTAACAAAGCCATCTGGGCCAGAGCTCAAAATGGTGTTGAAAACTGGGCTGGTTGGTTCGAAGGAGACCTAGCAGTAGTTGGAGGAAAAAACCTTAACCTCTATGGTGCAGATATGGCAGCAGATAGTCTCAAAATTCAATTGAACTACTATGAGCCAAACAATTCCGGTTCTGTTCTAACATTTGGGCACAACAAAACCAGAAGAGTTATGCTCGGAAGCGCCAGCGATAGAACTGGTGGCCTTGTACACGTATACGATTCATTAGATAGAGGCGTAGCTCTATTAAGAGGATCATCCAGACCAGGTGATTGGGTAACAGATAAAAGACCTAACGGACAGCTTGAACTTTGGGGACCTGAAAGCCAAAACTTCTATTTAGGCGCCCGAGTATGGGAAGAAGGAGGTGCTGACAGAGGTATATTCCAAGTGTTTGGCAATAATGTAGAAACCCCTCAGGGTTCGGGAAATTTCTCTTCTTTTGAAGCCGCTGTTATTTCGGTTCAAGATTTCGGAGATGGAGCTCAACAAGGACTTCTTCAACTAGGAAAAGCAGGAGCCAACCCAACCATTTTGAATTATGACAATCTTTCTAAACTGGTCAGTTCAGTAGATGGAAATGGTAAATACCGCTTCGAAGTAAATGCCCAAAATTCTGGGGTTCTGAAACTGATGAGCTCAGTAGATTCTGTGAATGTACTTATCGACTCAAACGGTCCAAAAGCTGGACTTATTTACTTAAATGATTCCTTAGGACGACCAAATTATAAGATGGTCACTTATTCAGGTGGCTCTGCCTATATGGAAATGAGCGCTGGTATTCCTGATATAGAAGAAACCAGAGTCGTGTATCAGCATGCCGGTTATATGAACCCATGGACTAACATGATTGCCAGAAATGCTGACGGTACTGCCAAAGGTAGAGTTCAGTCAGGATGGCTTTCTGGCGGAGGTGAAAACTTCGGTCAATTCAGAATTTCAGCTGGTGATAACCGCACATTGGTGTCTATTCATGGTAATGAGTCACTGGGTGGAAGAATCTCACTAGAAGGCCCTAATAGCTCGAATATTTTCATGGGAGGTAAAGATTGGGAAAACTCTGACTTGTCATACTTTGCTATGAGAGGAGCTAACACAGTAGACGATGGAAATGGTGGTACATACTTCCCAGATCTTATTTCTCTTAATGTTAATCAGCAAGATGGTGTTGACTTCACCTCTCTAGATATGAACAACTCTAGCCTATCGAACATCTCACTAGGTGTGAAATCTTGGGAGACAGATGGATTGAAGAAACCAATCTTCCAAATGGCAAGCGACTATGAGACCTCAGATGGAAATGGTGGCACCTATAGACCTTCATTAGTAGATGCTCAAGTAAATATTTCTGGTAGCAATGTTTATTCTGGAGATTTCAACCTTAGTAGCTCGGCCGGAACAGGAATCAGAATGTACGGAGCCGCAGACTTCAACAATGACGGTTCAAGTGTATATAGCCATATCGCTTTGGATGGTCAGAACAACAATCACATCTACTTAGATGGAAACGGTAATGGCGACTTCACAGGAACCATAACTGCAGTTGCCTTAAACCAAACTTCAGATGCTCGTCTTAAGAAAAATGTAACTACTCTAACTTCTGGCCTTTCTATGGTGAACAGACTAAGAGGTGTTCGCTACAACTGGAAAGATGAGTCTAGACCTGAAGCCAAAATTGGTTTCATCGCACAAGAAATAGAAGAAGTACTCCCAGAGCTAGTAGTAACTAAAGCAGATGGCTTCAAAGCTGTAAACTATGCTGAAATGACAGCGGTATTGGTAGAAGCCGTAAAAGAACTTTCTGCCCAGGTAGACGCGCTTAAGGCTGAAAACAGCACTTTGAAAGCAGAAGCCTCTAAAGTGGAAGCTATGGAAGACAGATTGGCTAAAATTGAAGCCCTTCTATTGAACAATCAAAAAGTTAACGCTAATCAAAAGTAATCAGGAATGATTAGCCTAAAACAAATATTTAAAGTCAGAAACCTGACAGCCACCTTGTTGATGCTGGTTCTCGTACTTCATGTGCAAGGGCAAGACAACAACGATGCAGCGCGCAACAAGCGCGTAGCAACCACCAGCGGTGGATGGGTGTCGGGGGGTATTTATACCAGCCACATTTCTGTGGGAAATAATGGTATAAGTACTTTGCTAACCGCAACTGATGGGCAGACCGAATACAAAGGCAACTTTGGATTCATCATTCCACTGATTGAACAAGTGGAGCCCAATCAGGCACCGATAGCCGTAACGGCTAGTAAATCGGTACTATACAAGCTTGGAGAAGCCCTTAGACTAAATGGATTCGATCCTGACGGTGATGAGATTGATTTTGTGATTACTCAGGCTCCTGCTAGTGGCGAATTGACTGCCAGTGGTACAAACAAAGGCAGATACACTTTCACTCCAAACAGCGACCTCACTCCAGGCACAGGCTATGCCGATGTACTGAAGTTTAAAGTGGTTGAGGTTAATGGTGAAAAGTTGGAATCAGAAGAGGCGAGTCTTCCTTTCACATTCAATGTGCCAGATGAACCGCATGAGATTACCAACATGTCTATTGGTAACGCCACTGAGACCTCAAAATCATTCGACCTAACTTTGACAGATGCAAGGTTCAATGCTTTGTATACTGTTAAGTTGAGTTATATCGATTTAACTGATCCGCTCCTGCCAAAAACCATCTCTATTATAAGTGAAGATTTTGCCTTGTCAAGTTTCACTAAAGGAGAAAACACCCTTACTACAAGTATTGGGGTTACGCAGGCCGAACATCCATACCTATTCAGTGCCAGCCAGGTGGTAATCATTTCTGAAGTGATTACTCCAAAAACAGGTTATAGCGATGATGAGGTATTTGTATTAGAAAATGAGGCATCAGGTTCGGGAGGTGCTATTCGTAATCTAGACGCTGACACAAATCTGTTCTCAGAGCTTGATCACGACACTAAAACCTTTGCGAATCAAACTTCCGAAGACGGGTTGTTCTTTAGCTATGCTGCAGAAAAACAAACACCGGAGAATACTCCTGTGGCTGTTAACCTTTATGCACTTGAGTTAGGTGATTTCGATATATCAACTGCTACGGTTGCCATTACTACCGATCCTACCAAAGGCTCTGTTACAGATCCTGTTCTGGTAAAAACATCGGATAATCTGCTACAATGGACAGCCTTCTATACTCCTGTAGGCGATGTTGGCTATGATGATTCTTTTGAGTTTACTGTAACCAGTGCATCGAGACAAACTTCTGTGACTTCAACAGCTACTGTTCAGGTAGTCGATGTCAATGATGCACCTACTTTAGCTTCAATCGATAATCAATTGATTAATGAAGATGAAACCGGAACTGTAACACTTTCTTTTGGAGATGTAGATAACGAGGTAACTCTAACTGCAACTTCTTCTAAACCTGGCAAAGTAGCAGTTTCTGTTGCTGATGGAAAAGTAACTCTCACTCCTGTAGCAGATTATACAGGAACAGTAAGCATTTCCGTATTGCTTGAAGAAGTAGG
>JABXIP010000101.1 GCA_013373005.1 Cytophagia bacterium
TAGTTCAGTAAAGGGTTACATGACGAATAGAGACCCTTCAAAAGCAAGAAAGATCAGAGCTGAAATATATGAGAAGGCACTAGCGGAGGCCAAAATTGAATTAGAAAAGGAAAAATGGTTACTAGATTCTTTGGTGAATGAAAAACTAATTGATGAGGAAACCAGGTCATACTATTTCAACAAGTCCAACTATCTGTATAAGTTCAATGAATTTGTCTTCAATCAGTATGTGAATGAGAATTTTGAAAGTTCAGAGTTTACTTTAAATGACTGGCCCATTAAAGAATCACAAGACTTGGTTCAATATGGTTATTACAACAGAATTCTGGAATACATTGAAAGAGAAGCGTTTTATTCAGAGGTCAAATGGATTGAAGAGGTCAATAGGAGATATCCTGATTACAGGAAAGTGTATGATTTGATCCGTGAGAATGATTCTCTGAACCAAAAAGAAGTTGAAATGCTGCTGGCCAAGAATTTAAAACAGATCATTGAATATTTTCCTCAAGAGGATGTGGATGAATACCTTAATAAATTTGTTTCTGAAGTCCATAATGTAGACTTGGTTGAAGGAGTACTTACTGAATATCAGCATGTATTATCTCCTGATTTAAAAGATTGGTCAAAAGGAAGGTTTGTAAACTTAAATTCACCTGACTCTTTAATGCATCTTAGTTTGATTGATTCTGAGAGGAATCAAATCACCTTGAAAAGTCTCTTGGAAGAAAATCAAGGCCGCTTCGTATATATTGATTTTTGGGCAAGTCATTGTGTGCCATGCTTTGCTGCTATGCCATATTCAAAGGAATTGAAAGCGGACTATTCAAATGAGCAAGTGTCATTTGTCTATATATCAATTGATAAGGAATTCGATAATTGGATTAGAGGAATGGAGAAAGCAGAAATCAAGGATTATCCATCGTCCTATATGGTTTCGAATGAAGGTATGAAGAACACACTACTAGAAACTCTTAAGGTAAATGAAATCCCTCGTTATATGCTTTTCAATCAAGAGGGCTCCCTAATCCAATACAGAGCATTCGGTCCTAAGACTCCGGAGTTGAGAAATACACTTGATACTTATTTATCTAATTAAATTGAGTGTTAATGAATGTATTCGGAGTTCACCATATTATTTCTACTGTCAAATCAGCTTTACCACACTTAATATATTCTGTCAGATTTGAAAGCAAGTATGCTTGACAACCATTGGAGACTAGGTTTTAAAACAATTCTGAGCAGTTTTTTAAATATTAATTAACCTAGCTAACCTTGGCTTTACAAATAGTGAAAGTAAACCTGTCAGAATTCTATTTAAGGTAATATTAGAGTCATCATAAAGTAGGAGTGGTTCCTGAGATTTGGGAAACTAAATACTTATGAAAAGACTATTACTAACCTTAACAATGATCTTCTCGGTAACGGCTCTGGCCTATGCGCAAACGGGCTCCTTAACCGGTCGAGTACTTGATGAATTGGGGCTTCCTATGCCGGGAGCCAGCGTGGTGATTCCTGCAATTGAAAAAGGAATACCGTCAGATGCTAATGGATACTTTACTCTGGTAGATATTCCTGCCGGTGAACACACGGTGACAGTTACTTTTATTGGATACAAAAAGATTGAACAAACTGTAAATATTACTGCTGGCTCTACTACTGAAATCAATTTCAAAATGGAGTCTGGTTATGCAGAGGGCGGACAGGTGATTGTAATGGGTGATCGTTTGAAAGGTCAGGCCAAAGCATTGAACCAGCAGAAGACCAATGCCAACATTACCAATGTAGTGGCTGCAGATCAAATTGGCCGTTTTCCGGATGCCAATATTGGAGATGCTCTAAAGCGTATTCCGGGTATCACTATTCAGAACGACCAAGGTGAAGCCAGAAATATTATTGTTCGTGGTTTGGCTCCACAATTGAACTCAGTAACCTTGAATGGTGAGCGTATTCCTTCAGCAGAAGGTGATAACAGAAACATTCAGTTAGACCTTATTCCTTCTGATTTGATTCAGACTATTCAGGTGAACAAAGCAGTATTACCTGATATGGATGCTGATGCCATTGGTGGTTCAGTGAACTTGGTTACACGTTCGGCACCCTCAGGAAAAAGACTTTCCGGAACATTGGCTTCAGGTTTCAACTTCCTTTCGGAGAAACCAATCTGGACAGGTTCTGTGATTGCTTCTAACAGATTCGCTAATAATAAACTGGGTGCAATATTCTCTGCTAGCTTAAACAATCATGATTTTGGTTCAGACAATGTAGAGGCTGTTTGGTTCGAAGGTGATGATGGCAGAGACTTCATTGAAGAGTTCGACATTAGAGAATACAGAGTGCAAAGGGTAAGAAGAAGCTTTAACCTGGCATTGGACTATGAAATCAACCCTAATCATAAGCTTTTCCTTTCTAGCGTTTACAATTGGAGAGATGACAGGGAAAACAGGTTCAGAATGAGAGTCTCTCAGCTAGATGATGCATATGATGATGGATTTGCTGTTGAAACCAGCCCTGGTTACTTCACTATTAATGGTGAGGCTCGAGTTCAGTACCAGACTAAAGGTG
This sequence comes from Cytophagia bacterium, assembly GCA_013373005.1. GTDB lineage: Bacteria > Bacteroidota > Bacteroidia > Cytophagales > Cyclobacteriaceae > Roseivirga. The sequence continues at coordinate 2,563 of JABXIP010000101.1, forward strand.
GCTTGGATAACGACAGAAACAGGAACAGAAGACTTGAGGACCAAAGAAACAGAAACGTGTCATTGAAAGGTGAGCACCTTTTCAATTCGCTGAAAGTAAACTGGTCTGCTACTTATGCTAAAGCTTCAGAAGACAGGCCAAACGAAAGATACCTTTCTTACAGATCTGGTGGTCAGGATGTATTTGTAGACATTAGAGACACTGAGTTTCCTAATATCAACCTTCAGAATCCTGCCGATAACCTGAACATTGGATTCCATGAGATATCTGAAAACCATGACTACACTGAAGATGAGGACTTCAATGCAAGATTGGATTTCCAACTGCCTGTTTCTAATAAGTCATTTGTGAAATTTGGTGGACGATTGAGAACCAAGAATAAGCTAAGAGATAATGTATTCTATTCTTATGAGCCAGTTGATGAGGATGCTTTTGGTGCTACTTTAGGAGATATTCCAATTGAAGATTACACAAACCCTGATTACTTGGCTGGAAGCCAGTATAGAGTTGGAAGGTTCGGTACGCCATCATTCCTTGGTAACCTTGATTTGACTAACACCAGTCTGTTCGATGAATCTGATGAACTCGGAGAGTATGTACCGAGCAACTACTCCGCTACAGAGAACATTGTAGCCGGTTATGCCATGGCTGACATTCAGTTGACAGAGAATCTTTCTGGAATTGTAGGTGTGCGTTATGAGGCTACCAGTATCGATTATTCAGGTTTTATTCTTGACTTGGACAACGATGTGGTTACGCCTGCAGAAGACACCAAAAGCTATGGCAACTTTCTGCCGGGTGTTCACTTGAACTACAACTTCAGCGATAATTCTATCTTAAGGTTCGCCTGGACAAACACCATTGCTCGTCCTAACTACTTCGATTTGGTGCCTTACGCTGAGTACAGCCCAGATGATCAGGAGTTGACAAGAGGAAATCCTGATTTGGATCCTACAACCTCTATGAACTTCGACTTGATGTATGAAAACTATTTCGAGAACATCGGTATCGTTTCAGGTGGTGTTTTCTACAAAGACATAGACAAGTTTATCTACGAAAGAGTCATTGAAGATTATACTGATCCTACTTTGGGACCTGACCTTGAGTTCACCACTTTCGCTAATGGTGGTACTGCAGAGATTTACGGTTTGGAGCTTTCATTCCAAAGACAAATTTGGAAGGGCTTGGGTCTTTACCTGAACTACACTTACACCGAGTCAAGCACCACTGGTATTCAGGATAGAGAAGATGATGATCTTGCACTTCCGGGAACAGCGAATAACATGTTTAATGCATCTCTTTCATATGAAACCAACAAGTTGGTTTTGAGAGCTTCATTGAACTATGCTAGTGACTACATTGATGAGCTAGGTGGTGACGCTTTCGAAGATAGATTCTACGATAAGCAGACTTTCCTCGATGTAAACGGTTCTTATGCATTCACTCCACAATGGAGATTCTTCTTCGAGGTAAATAACCTGACTAATCAGCCTTTGAGATACTACCAGGGTGAGAGAAGCAGAACCATGCAGATGGAATATTACAATGTAAGATTCAACGCTGGTCTTAAGTTCGACTTGTTTAATAATCAGTAATTAGAGGGTGGGGTTTTATGAAAGCAATTTAGAACTGTCATCCCCAACTTGATTGGGGATCTCCTTAAGGCTTTCGAACCTTTTCAGGAGATTCCTGATCGGGGTCGGGAATGACAACAAGCTTTTAGACAACCTCACCAATATTCGATATGAAGAAATTCAGTTTATTTATTGGATGCATTGCCTTTTTTCTGGCCAGCTGTGGTGATGGCTTACCAAAAGTGGCACCAGTGCTTTCTACTGAGCCGGTTAAGTACGACTCTGACGATCCGGCTATATGGATTAACAGAGCAGATCCTTCCAAAAGCTTAGTTATCGGAACAGATAAGGATGCCGATGGTGCACTTTATGTATTCGACCTGAATGGCAAAATTCTGCAGGAAAAAGTGGTAAGAAACCTTCAACGTCCGAATAATGTTGACTTGGGCTATGATCTAGTGGTAGGAAATGACACGGTTGACTTTGTAGTAACCGGTGAGCGCTTGAATTCTAAACTACGAGTGTTTTCGGTGCCTGATATGAAGCCAATCGATGGAGGAGGTTTCCCTATGTTCCAAGGTGAATCAGGACCTGAGCACCGTGACTTAATGGGGATTTCTCTTTACCAAAGACCTTCTGACCATAAGACCTTTGTGATTATGGGCAGAAAGAACGGACCTAGAGAAGGTTACTTGTGGCAGTATCTGTTGGAAGCTGATTCAACAGGAACTTTGCAAGCTACTTTGGTTAGGAAGTTCGGCAAGTTTAGTGGAGTAAAGGAGATAGAGTCAATTGCGGTAGATCATGAACTGGGCTATATCTATTACTCTGATGAGAACATTGGCACCAGAAAGTACTATGCCGACCCTGAAAAGGGAAATGAAGAGTTGGCTCTTTTTGGTACAGAAGGCTTTAAAGAAGACAATGAAGGCATCTCCATATTCGACACAGGAAATGGTAAAGGCTTTATCCTTATCTCAGACCAACAAGCTAATATGTTCAGAATCTTCCCAAGAGAAGGAACGAACGGTAACCCGCACCAACACGATGAACTGAGGGCTGTAAAGGTTTCTACCAATGAAAGTGATGGTTCTGAAATTACCTCAGTGCCCCTTAATGATACGTTTAAGAAAGGCTTGTTTGTGGCCATGTCTGACAACAAAACCTTTCA
>JABXIP010000225.1 GCA_013373005.1 Cytophagia bacterium
ATTAACCCAGAGGTGCTACTTAAGGTATAAGTACAAGTACCAAAGCCAGGACAACCGGTAAAGGTGCCATTGTTGGTAATATCTCCGCTCACTGTAAAGGGACTTGGTTGTGTTACATTATAGTTTCCTCCAGAGTTTACCAAAATACTTCCGAATGCTTTTGTACCACTTGCCCCAGTTACATTCAATGTTCCGTTAACTGTGGTAGTGCCTGTAGAGGTGTAGGCTACATTACTAAATGTTAAGGTTTCACCTGCAGCAATGGTCACATTATTGGCTGAAAGTGCACCTGCCGTAAACTCCGCTACACCATCATTATAGGCCAAATTTCCTCCTACATTCACAGTTGCACCATTCCCGGTTAGGTTTGTACCGGTCTCAACGGTTAAGTCTCCTGTTGTGGTAATCGTACCTTGACTCAATACGAGAGTTACACCCTCCAAATACATACTTCCGCCATCTAATGTTGAAGAAGAGCCTGTAAAATTGAATGTACCTCCTGTGACACTGATATTTCCGGTGACATTGACATCACCAAAGTTGTGGTCATATTCCCCTGCGGTGATGTTAAAATCGCCTCCAATATTCACCACACTAGATGCATTATTAGGTGTAAACTCCCCTCCTTGCAACAGTAGATCATTGCTTACAGTAAGTGTAGAGCCCCCCGTGGCCAAAATACCTTGAGTCACAGTCAGGTCATTCGCAACGGAGGTGGTTGAGTTGACGGTTATCGTACCACTGGACTTGTTGATGATCAGGTTGTAGTAAGAACCTGCATTAAGTGACGGATCTCCAATGCCCGAATAGGTGACCGTATTTACTGCAGCTGAGGCATCAAAGTTGGAAAGCGAGAACGGGCCAGCTCCCTGTAGTTCCAAGGTAGATCCATTGGCATTAACAAATGATCCGGTACCTGTTAGGCTCTGAGTAATGGTAAGATCCGTTTGGTTGGTATAGCTTGCCGGACTATTGATAATCAAATCACGCATAGACAAAGCCGCAGTACCGTCAATGGTACCAGAAGCACTTGTTAAAGTATAGGTACAGGTACCATATCCCGGACAACCAGTAAAAGAACCATTATTGGTAATGTCTCCACTAACAGTAAAAGTATTGGGCTGCGTTACATTATAAACTCCTCCTGAGTTTACTGTGATGCTTCCAAACCCCTTTGTACCACTAGACCCTGTTAATTCAAGTGTTCCGTTGACTGTGGTTGTTCCAGTTGAAGAGAATGTATTATTGGTGAAAGTTAAGGTCTCACCTGCGGCTACAGTCAGGTCATTGACAGCCAAGGTTCCTGCAGTAAATTCTGCGACACCGTCATTGTAAGCCATGTTGCCCCCAACATTCAAAATGGCGCCATTGCCTGTTAAATCAGTGCCTGTCTCTACAGTCAAATCGCCCGTAGTAGTTATGGTTCCCTGACTCAAAACCAGAGTTACTCCCTCCAGGTACATACTGCCTCCGTCAAGGGTTGAAGAACTTCCTGAATAATTAAAGGCTCCACCAGTCACACTGATGTTACCGGTCACATTAACATCACCATTATTGTGATCATATTCTCCTCCAGTGATGTTCAAATCACCTCCAATATTCACAACAGCCGAGGCATTATCAGGTGTAAATTCCCCTCCCTCCAAATTCAAGTCATTGCCAATATTAACCGTAACAGCCGTTACCTGAAAAATTCCGCTTTGAATGGTTAAGTCATTAAGAATGGATGGAGCACCACTAAAGCCCAGAGTACCGCTAGATTTGTTAAGCACTAAATTGTAGTAAGAGCCTGTAAAGCCTGTTGGATCGCCATAACCCGTATAAGTAATAGTGTTTCCAGTAGCAGAGGCATTGAATGTACCCACCGTAAATGGTCCTCCATTTTGTAGTTCCAGTTCCCCCCCGTTGCCATTGATAAAGGTACCAGATCCAGACATGGAGTTCCTGATCTGCATATTGCCTTGATTCGTGTAACTAGAAGAAGCATTAAAAACTGCATCGAAAAAACTCAAAAGGCCAGATCCTGAAATAACCCCGGAGGTGCCTGCAAAAGCAAAAGTTGTTCCGAAGTCTACGGCCGTAAAAGTGCCATTGTTAGTGATATCCCCATTGAAGGTATAGGCATCAGCACCTTCGCAAAGCATGGTACCTCCAGAATTGATAATAATGTCATCAAAATTTCTAGGCTTAGCACCATAACCAGATATGTTCAGATCGCCATTTACCGTTGTTGTTCCGTTTACAGTCAGGTTTAAGGCACCAACATCTATAGAAACACCAGAGTTGACTGTGAAATTACCAGCGACTTGAAAAACATGGTTGTTACTATAACCAGCTATGGAAGAATTAGAAATAACAGTAACATTCCCTCCAATAGCCAGGGTAACATTGCTTGTGAAAGCAACCTCTCCTCCATCGAATGTAAGATTAGTCACGCCACCAGCACTGCCAAAATTCATGTCATGGCGAACAATGACGTTATCATTGGCATCTGGAATACCATCAGCATCAGTGCCACTAATCAGGTTCCAACGATTGCTTGCAAACCAGTTTCCTTTCTTGGAGGTCTCAAAAGTAGCTTGGCCGTATGCTGCCGAAAAAGAGAGCACCAACAGTAGAAAACTGATAGAAAGGAGTCTCATTTTGAAATTCATTTTTTTGTCGAGTCCGGCATACTTACGAAGCTCTCCCTTTAATGAGATCGCAAGGTACAAAATTTAGTAACGCTTTAATGTGCCTCTAACGCACATTTTGTGATTTAAAACATACAATAACGGTTATAAACAGCAAAAAATTAGATTTATACAGCTTGCGCTAAAAGCTTTTACTAGTATAAGATAAGATAGTTTGGGTAAAGAACGATTTTCTAGATGAAAAGATCTCAAAATTGACGGTTTTAAGAGATTAGCCTTAGTTTTGCCACAAAGAAGATATCTATGAATCCATTGCTCTCCTTTCAGGAAAATTTCAATACCCCACCAAGCTTTTCTTCATTCAAAAACGAACACTACAAACCTGCCATTGAGAAGCTAGTTGAAGAGGCGAGGAAAGAGGTGGATGAAATCATTCAAAATAACAACAAACCTACCTACGAGAATACCATTGTTGCTCTGGAAAAATCCGGGAAAAAACTAGATAGAGTTTCTTCTATTTTCTTCAACCTAAACAGTGCTGAGACCAATGATGAGATGCAAGCCATAGCAAAAGAGGTTTCTCCATTGCTCACCGAGTTCTCGAATGATATTCTTTTGGATGAAAAACTATTCAGCCGAGTTAAAGAGGTTCATGATTCAGCTGATATGACCCAGCTTTCTGCTGAAGACAAAACGTTACTTGAAAAGACTTACAAAGGCTTTGTTCGGAATGGTGCTCTTCTCAACGATGCCGACAAAGAAAAACTGAGAAAGATTGATGTTCAATTGGCACAACTGTCCCTTGAATTCGGTGAACACGTATTGGCCGAAACCAACAAATACGAATTAATACTTGAGCGTGAGGATGACCTGGAAGGGCTTCCGGCCTACCTTCGTGAGCAAGCCGCTGACACAGCACACAATAAAGGGTTCAACGATAGATGGGTAATTACTTTAGACTACCCTAGCTACGTGCCTTTCATGACCTATTCGGCCAAAAGAGAGCTTAGAGAGCAACTTTCAAAGGCCTTTGGTTCAAAAGCATTTAAAGGCGATGAACTCGACAACCGAGAAATTGTCAAAAAAATAGTTCAGCTTAGAAATGAGAGAGCCAACTTATTAGGATATAAAACCCATGCGCATTTCGTTCTGGAAGAAAGAATGGCAGAGTCTCCTGAAAAGGTGATGGATTTTCTATCGGAAATTGAAAAATACGGCAAGCCAGGAGCCCAAAGAGATGTGGAAGAAGTTGCAGACTTTGCCAGGAAACTGGATGGCCTTGAAAAGCTTGAAAAGTGGGACTTTGCCTATTATTCCGAAAAGTTGAAGAAGGAGAAATACAATGTAGACGATGAATTGCTTAAGCCTTATTTCCAACTGGAAAAAGTAATTGATGGTGTTTTCCAAACGGCCCAAAAACTTTACGGAATCAGCTTTACTGAAAA
>JABXIP010000497.1 GCA_013373005.1 Cytophagia bacterium
CTCCAACCGAACTTTTTATTAGAATTGAACAACTTAATGAAGAGCTGAGTGAACTTCGTGTTGCTTTGAACGGAGATAACTTTCAGAGAGGGTACAATGAGTCGACCGTTCCGGGTATTTCTGGAAGGCTGGGAACAGCCATGGGAGGTCATAGTGCTACAACGCAAATGCCAACCACTACTCAGCAGAATGACTTCAATTTGGCTGAACAAGGGTTCAATAGATTCATTCAGACAACTGCTGGTTTTTATGAGAAAATAGCCAGTTTGGAAGAGGCATTGCAGAAAGCCGGTGCACCGTATACTCCTGGCAGAAAGGGTTAAATAGAGCGACTTTTCTAAATAAAGGAATGCTGTTTTCATAATCATTAATGAGAGTACAAATGGTTATGAAAACAGCATTCTTTCTTACAGGAATTTAAACTTCATAACTCCACCACAAAACTCTTTTACTTCTTCTATTGAAACCGCCAAGTCTCTAGATATCTGAACTTCGAAACCCCTCAACATTTAAACCTCAAAACTTCCTTCTTACTTACTCTCTCTTTTCATAGATTGTGTGTTTAAAACTCAATCAATGAAGAAACTTCTCGTATTAATACTATCGTTTTGCACTCTTGGGGCTATCGCTCAAGAGACACCTAATTGGATTCGTTATCAATCCATTTCACCCAATGGCCAGCAAATTGCCTTTACCTATAAAGGCGATTTATATGTGGTGCCAACCAGTGGGGGTGAAGCCAAACAAATCACCTTTCATGAAGCGCATGATTATATGCCGGTTTGGAGTAAAGACGGCCAGAAAATTGCCTTTGCCTCAGACAGATATGGCAACTTCGATGTATTTGTAATGAATGCTGCAGGAGGTGCTGCTACCAGGCTGACCTTCCACTCCAATGATGAGAGTCCTTTTACTTTCTCAAGTGATAATAGCTCAGTGGTTTTCGGTGCCCAAAGAATGGATACAAAAGAGCACCGTCAGTTTCCTACAAGCTCTCAACCCGAGCTATATTCTGTGCCGGTTACAGGAGGTAGAGTAGATCAGATCTTTACCATTCCTGCTGAATACGTTCAAGTAAGCAAGGATGGCAATACCATGGTTTACCACGATAAAAAAGGTGGAGAAAATGAGTGGAGAAAGCACCATGTTTCTTCAATTACGAGAGACCTTTGGGTTTATGACAAAGCTTCAGATACACATAAAATGCTCACTACTCGTGCTGGTGAAGACAGACAACCTGTTTTCTCTGCCGATGAGCAATCAGTTTATTATCTGAGTGAAGAGAGCGGAACATTTAATGTTCATAAAATGAGCTTAGCGAACCCTTCTCAAACTCAACAACTCACCTCATTCGATCTTCATCCGGTTCGTTTCTTGAGCTTTGGTGGAGGCGTACTTTCCTTTGGTTATGATGGCGAGCTATACACTATGAGAGAAGGTGGCCAGCCACAAAAAGTGAATGTGACCATCAGAACTCAAGACAAGGCCAATACAGATCAATTCATCAGTATCAATGGCGGAGTTCGTGAAATGGCTATTTCTCCTAATGGAAAAGAAATTGCCTTTGTGGCGAGAGGCGAAGTGTTCGTTACTTCGGTTGATGGCTCGTTAACTAAAAGAATTACCAATACTCCGGAAGCCGAAAGGTTCGTGACCTTCACTCCTGATGGTAAGTCGGTGGTTTATGCTGCGGAGAGAGGCGGCAAATGGAGCATCTTCAAATCGACCCGACAAAGAGAGGAGCAAGAGCCATTCTTTTTTGCTTCAACCCTGCTCACTGAAGAGGTAATGGTAAGCGGAGAAGTAGATGCTTACATGCCTAATTTCTCACCTGACGGTAAGAAGTTAGCCTACATTAAAGATCGAAGAAATTTGGTGGTAAGAGATGTGGCCTCTGGTAGTGAAGTGAGCCTTCTGGATCAGGGAGACCTTTTTCATATGGGTGATGGCGATAAGTATTTCACCTGGAGCCCTGATAGCAAGTGGTTGCTCATTGACTGGAGCAAATTGCTTAACAACAGTGAAGTATTGCTGATGGCAGCCGATGGTTCTCAAAGAATCAATCTGACTGAAAGCGGATATTATGATTCTTCACCAAAATGGGTGAATGAAGGCAAGCAGATGATATGGTTCAGTAACAGAGATGGTCTAAAAAGCCTTGCAACCAGCGGAGGAAGTCAGTCTGATGTTTACTCAATGTTCTTTACTCAGGAAGCTTTTGACAAGTTCAACATGAGTAAGGAAGACTATGAGTTGATGCAGGAGATTGAAAAGGAAACCAAAAAGGAAGAGCCTAAGGAAGAGGAAACGGATAAAAAGAAAAAGAAAGAAGAGCCTAAGAAAGAGGAGACCACTGAACTGAAATTCGATTGGGATGGAATGAAGGAGCGCAAGCAGCGCCTGACTATTCACTCTTCTTATTTGGGTGATGCTGTACTTTCTAAAGATGGCGAGAAACTATACTACCTGGCTAGCTTTGAAGGCGGTCAGAATCTATGGTCGACTAATCTGAGAACCAGAGAAACCAAACAAGCTATTCGTTTGAATGCAGGTTATGGTTCAATGACCTGGGATAAGGAAATGAAGAACCTTTATCTGCTTAGTGGAGGTAGAATATCTAAGATCGATCCGGAAAGTGGTAAGCAAGAAGGTATCACCATTCGGGGTGAAATGACCTATGATGCCGTGGCAGAAAGGTCATTTATGTTTGACCATGTTTGGATTCGTACCAAGAACATCTTTTACGAGCCTACATTCCATGGTGTTGACTGGAACTTGATGAGGACAGAATATGAGAAGTATTTGCCATCCATTGGCAATGGTTATGAATTCTCTGAAATGATCTCTGAAATGTTGGGAGAGCTAAACGTGTCGCACTCTGGAGGTCGATACAGCACCAGTATTGACAATGCCGATGCAACAGCTTCGCTTGGTGTATTCTTCGACTACAAACATGTAGGCAACGGTTTGGTGATTACGGAGGTGATTGAAGGTGGTCCGCTAGACAAAGCCAAGTTTAATGTAACTGCCGGAATGATTGTCCAGAAGATTGATGGTGAAGCCATCACTGCTGATACTGACTATGCTAGCTATCTGAATCGCAAGTCAAATAAATTCACCTTGCTTGAAATTACCGATGCCAATGGTGGTAACAAGCAGGAGATCACTGTGAAGCCAATTTCGCTAGGAGCAGAAAGAAGCTTACTCTACAACCGATTTGTGAAAATGAATGCAGCTGAAGTGAAAGAAAAGACCAACGGTCAACTGGGATATGTGCACATTCCGGGTATGAGTGACGGTCCTTACAGAAGCATTTTCGAAGATATGCTCGGCAAGTATTATGAAACCAAAGGCGTAATTGTAGACACGCGTTTCAATGGTGGAGGCGACTTGGTGGCTGACTTGGCTATGTTCTTTACCGGTGAACCATTCATTACTTATGCCACTGCCGCCAAAGTGGTAGGAGGAGAACCAACTTCTCGTTGGACCAAACCAACTCTGGCTATGTTCAATGAAAGCATGTATTCTGATGGTCACTGCTTTGCTCAAGGCTACACTGATCTGCAGATTGGTAAAACCGTAGGAATGCCGGTTCCGGGAACTTGCTCATTCGCTGGATGGGAAGGCCTACCTGATGGCGGTCGCTGGGGTGTAGTTCCGGTAAGTGCTAAAGACAAGAGCGGTCGCTGGATGGAGAATCTTCAGACAGAGCCAACCATTACTGTAAAGCTTATGCCGGGCATGGTAGACCAAGGAAGAGACCAGCAACTCGAGCGTGCCATTGAGGTAATGCTTCAGGATGTTGGGAATTAATATGCTCACTGAATGACTATAAAACACACACTAATTGATCAAATAAAAGATTTTATAATATCCATTGGACTAAAGGTTGAAGAGGGTGATATACCTGATTCAACCTTTGTTCCGGGGATTCACATCCTGAATGGAACCATTTGGTTCGATCGTTCAAAGCTTACTTATCCCGGAGATTTACTGCATGAGGCCGGTCATCTGGCATTGATGAAGCCTGAAAAGAGGCCTTTGGCTACCGGAGACTTGGAGCCTGGTGATGGTAAGAGGTTGAATAAAGACAGTTTGGAAATCGGAGTGATTCTTTGGACTTATGCTGCCCTGCTTCATCTTAAGCTAGATCCTAAAGTTGTTTTTCACGAAGCAGGCTACAGAGGATCTTCGGACTGGTTTATTGAGATGTTTTCCTCCGGGAACTACATGGGCCTGCCTCTTTTGCAATGGATGGATTTATGTAAGGGTAAGTTCACGGGGCAAGATGTGCCTGACTTTCCCTATATGATCAAATGGGTAAGAGAGTAGGCTGTTTCAGTTTTCAAAATCCGCAAAGCAAACCTGTTCATTCACTCCCATGGCGATCAGTTTGCTTCCACTAAAAATACCTTCATGCATGGCTGCCACATTGATGATCAAAGGGCGTTTGTCAGCGCAAATAACAGCTAATCCATTTTGGTTAGCCTGAATGATGGAACCCGGTCTTTTATTTAGCTGATCGTTGGTCAATTGAAATTGCTCAGGGGCTACTACTTCCAGTAGACTAATATTCATTCCGTTAAAACGAGTCTTTGCTCCATTGAAAATGGGGTTGCAGGCATTTACGAGATTTTCAATGGAAGTGGAGGCCATCGATAGCCAGTTGATATGGCTGTCTTTTTCAGTAGGCATAGGATAGAACTTTGCCAGACTTTCATCCTGTTCTTTTGCATGAACATCTCCTGTAAGGCACTGCAATACCTGTGGCACACACAGATTACCCAACTTAGAGTTCAGAAGTCCAAAATTCTCTCCCGGCAATATGGAATGGCCTTTTAGAGACAGGATTCTCCCAGAGTCGTAAGACTCAGTAAGCTCATGAATGGTGATGTAAGCTATTTTTCTTCCAGCTTTTAAAGTCCAGAAAAGAGGAGCCGGTCCTCTGTTTTCTGGCAGTTCCCCAAAGTGGACATTCAAAGTTCTATTCGCGTGAGGTTTGAGCTTGAAAGGAAATCCCGATGAAACCTGAAAGTCAATCGCTTCCGGTAGCTCAAGCTCCAAAGCCTCATCTCTTGAAATGAGCCTGTTGGGCACTTGAGGAATAAAGCCATTCAATATTTCAGCAAGCCTTGCAGAGTTTTCATCAATTAGTATCTCGGATAGATGGTGCTGTTCGTGAATGGCTTTAATCAATGGGAGGGATACTAGCGATGATGTGGCTATGCGTACGTTCATAATTCAGTAGTGGTTCTGCATCAAACTCTGCCGATTTTACAAAGAAGGCTTTGAGGAACCAATTAATAAGATTTAATTAATCGCATAGACACTATTTGCCATGCTCAAAATCGGGGTGCTTTGCCCATTTTCTTCAATATATCCGAATTTACATATTGAGTTTTTAGACGGACTTCGGCTTGCGATTCCCAAAGACTACCTCAGAAAGGTCGAATTCTATCAAGAGTACATTGGCCAGGGGTCTAGCGGGTCTGTTAGAAATGCCATTGAAAAGCTAGTCCACTTTCAAAGAGTTGATGTGCTCACAGGCTTTTGTAATTACAAGGTTATTGACGTTCTCTTGTCAGTAATTAGCAATAGAAATGTGGTTGCCTTTATGGCCGACATGGGAGAGATTGTGCCCAAGGATCAAATCATCAGTAATCAGATATTCTTCAATAGCCTCGGTCTCTGGCAAAGTGAATATGCGCTAGGCCAGTGGGCCAATGAGCAATTTAAGCAAAGAGGGGATGGAGTGGTTTGTATGTCACTCTATGAGGCTGGCTACCATATAAGCTCAGCATTCACCAAGGGCTATTTCGCTGGAGGAGGGAAAACTTTAGAGACCTCAGTTATTCCACAGCAAAGGGCTAGTCAGGCGGTAATGAATCAGTATTTTCAGGAATATATTCTGAAGTTCAAAAAGGAACAGCCCGCCTTTATTCATGCGCTCTTTGCCGGGCAGGAAGCCATTGACTTTATAGGAATGTATTCGGAGATGGGGCTTATGGGCGAGATTCCATTGTTGGTTTCTTCACACATGGCTAGCCAAGAAATTTTGGAAAGAATACAAGGGGCCAAATTGGATATGTATTCTGCTTCTAACTGGGATATTTCAAGAGACAATGAAGAGAATAAAAAGTTTGTGAAGCTCTATCTGAAAGCTTACGGAAGAATGCCTAATGCTTTTGATTTACTCGGGTATGAAACCGGAATGGCTTTAACATCTTCATTTCCATCTTTGATGAAAAAGGACTTTAGCGAGGTGAATAAACTCTTAGGGGCAAGTACGCTCAGAACGCCTAGGGGGGAACATCTTTTTAATTGGAACAGACACGAAAGCCCTCAGCCGGTTTTCATAGAAAAAGTTACTGCCGATGAGGGGATGATTAAGAAGATACTCGTTGACCAAAAACCAAAGGTGTCCTTTTATAATGCTGCCATACGTGAGCTAGGTGCTAAGAATGTTTCAGGATTTCTCAATCCCTATCTCTGTATTTAGGATTTTTCTATCTTCAGAAAAATGTATACATTCAGCAAGAAAATATTTTTATCATTTAACACATACTTTTATGGTATCAGATGCCGCTTACCTAGGTCAGGTTAATCTTATCGCTTTTGACTATCCTCCGAGAGATTGGAATTTGTGTTGGGGGCAATTGCTAGCCATTAGTGACAATCCGGCCTTATACTCCATATTGAGCTGTGAATTTGGTGGAGATTGCAGAAACACATTTGCACTGCCTGATTTAAGAGGGATGACTGTTATTGGTATTGGACAACGTCCTGGGCTGAGCAATTATCTGTGGGGTCAGGTAACAGGTTTTCCTTCACATACGCTTTCTATTGAAGAAATACCTGCTCACGCTCATTTAGCTGAGTTTGTTCCATCGTATAATGATAAACCTGGAGATGGTGCTGGTTCCACCATTACGGCAACCGCAACAGTTAATGCCTTTACTGGTGACGATGGAAGTCAATTAGATGATCCTGAAGACGCCTATTGGGCCCAGGCTCCAGGAGCAACGGCAGATAGGGCAAAAGTTTATACCAAAAACACTCCAAATACCACTATGAATGCCGGGGCTATAGATATCACTGTTACTGGAGGTGGTGGAGGTAGCGGAATTACCGGTGGTACGGTGGTTGTTGGAAAAACAGGAGGTGATAGAAGTGGGCAAACCCAACCATTTTCTACAATGCAACCGAGCATGGCTCTACATTACTGTATTTGTATGGATGGGATTTATCCACCTCGAAGCTAATAGAACTTCAATAAGAAGGCTACTCTCAGGGGTGGCCTTTTTAGAATTGTTGCAGCCCAAATAATTATTTTTTATTTCATCACTCTGAGTTTTCCTGCCTATTCTTATCTGATTAGATTGGCCTTACTATTATTTAAATCTAGAAACTTCATTGGAACGCATTCACTTTATCTCCGGCTTGCCTCGCTCTGGCTCTACGCTTTTATCAGGTATTCTTAATCAGAACCCGGCATTTCATGCCAATATGTCTAGTCCGGTGGCATCAATGATGAACGCTACTTTGGAAATGACGGGAGCAGGGAGCGAATTCTATAACTTTTTCGATGAAGCCAAACGCATGCGGATGGCAAAGGCCTTGATCAATGCCTATTATGAAGATGTAGAGCGTCCAATTGTTTTCGATACCAACAGGGTTTGGACAGCTAGAATGCATCAGCTGGTGGAGTTGTATGACGATTTTAAGGTCGTCTGTTTGGTACGTGACCCGGCTTGGGTTATGGACAGCTTCGAAAAGATTTATAGGAAGAACCCGTTCAACTACAGCAAGATGTTTTCTGCCGGAACCCGAATGACTGTTTACTCTCGCTGCGAGAGTTTGTTAGGTGGAACAGTTGGCATGTCTTTAACCGCTTTGAAGGAAGCTTTTTATGGCGAATACTCAGATAAATTGCTGTTAGTAGACTACGATCTTTTGACAAAATTTCCTGAAAAGACCCTGAAGCTTATTTATGAATTTCTGAACATTGATTATTTTTCACATGACTTTGAGAATGTAGAATATTCTCATGATGAGTTCGACTATACACTTGGAGTAAAAGGCTTGCACACAGTACAGAGGAAAGTGGAATTTAAGGAGCGCAGATCTATTTTACCCCCCGATTTATTCGACAAATACAGTGAGATGGCTTTTTGGAAAGATACTGCCGGTTCAGCCGCTAGTGTTATAAGTCCGAAAAAGTAATTTCTCTAAGTAGTAATACTATCTAAGCGTAGGTAGTTATACCTGTTTTTATTTCAACTTGAATAATAATTTGGGTTGGCAGTATATTTATTGTTGCTTGACTCTAATTTTTTGCTTTAAATCACTTTTTAATAATTAACCTTTTAAAGGAAGACCTTCACCAAAGTATATGATCAACTTCAACAGCATCAACAAAAGCCTGATGAAAAACATGGGTTCGGCATTGGTCAACATGGCCATGATTGCCAGCCCGCTTTCTACAGGTGCTGCTACCAACGCCTACTACGCTGCCCGAAAAGCCAATTATGGCCGCAATAACAGTTATTTAATTGATGAAGGATTAAATAGCCTGAGAACCGGCAGATGGAGCAATAACCTTGCTTCTAAAAAAGACAGAACCAACATTGAAACGGCCAGTTCAGCTGATGACCTGGTGTTGAGAAAGAATGTGGCCGTTCGAGAGTTGGTGGTAGTTGATAGTCATATTAAGAATAGAGAGTTGTTCTCTAAGTTAATTCGCCCGGGTGTAGAGCTTGTGCGAATTGATGGAAATTCAAATGGCTTCGATGTGCTGATGAATAAACTGGGAGCCTATGAGGAATTGGATGCTATCCATTTGTTCGCTCATGGCCAGCAAGGTCAGATTTTATTGGGCAATCAGCTGGTAGCCAAGACTACTATTGAGACCAGTGTTCAGGCTTTTTCCAGATTCAACCAAACGCTTAAAGAAGGTGGTGAACTTCGCGTATACAATTCAGAGTTGGATAATATAAATACAGTATATGAGAATTTGGAGATATCGAAAGAGGCTGTGGCCAAGCCGTCAGCTTCAAAAATCTCTATCAACTCAGAGGACTTAAGCATCAACAAAGGAGATATTAATGCCTATCCTGAAGAGGGGTCCATTGCCAGAATGGACTTGTCAGATGTTTGGCATGCTACAACTTTTAATTGGGAATCTGGCTATTCAGGTTTAGGTACAAACACTGCTACTCAAATGATTGATGGAGAAACTCTACAAGTTACAAGCACCACTCTTGGCGTGTATAGTGCAAGCAACGTTGTGGGGGGAGGATATTCCGGTAGTGAGGGTATCGTCTCTCACTATTTTGCCTCCGAATATGAAACCAAATGGCGTTTCTCATTGGTAAGTGGGAAATCATTTGATTTAACCAGTATTGAACTTTATGAAACAAGTAATTTTGCACAAACTTTGACCTTTACATCCAGTAAAGGAACAACTACAATTGCTTTTACTGGGCAGGATTCTCAGACCTTTGATGTTTCGGCCAATGCAAATGCATCAAATTTTCAAGGGATTACTTATTTTGAAATAACCGGTGATTATTCCTATGGTGGGAAGGATGTTTTTACAATTGTTGCTGATAATATAATCTTAGATAATATCACTGCCGCTAACTCTGCTCCCGTAATTGGAGGAACTTCAGCAGGCCAGACTGTAAACGATAATGCTACCATTTCTCCATTCTCTGCCATAACCGTTACAGATGGAGATGGTGATAATGTGTCTGCAACTATTACCTTAGACGCTGCAGCAAAAGGAACACTTTCCGGAACAGGACTGACCGCTGACGGTGGGGGTGTATATAGTATTAGCAGTACCACGGTTGCCGATTTACAGAGTAAATTGAGGGCATTGGTCTTTACTCCAACACAAAACAGAAGCGCAACTTCAGAGACTACCACTTTTACTGTTGAAGTAAGCGATGGTACAGATAGTGATAGTGATAATACCACCACTGTTATTTCTAATGCGGTTGGGCCAACTATTTCTGCGGTGAGTATTCCTAATAGCAGTATGAATGTGGGTGATGTAGTTACGGCTACCATTACAGTAAGCAGCGATACGGATAATTATACATCAGGATCTGGGGGTATAAGCGGTACCATTGGTGGCTTTAGTCTCGGTAATCTGAGTAGAACAAATGCTACTACATATACTGCTACTTTTACTGTTACAGAAGGTGGAACCGATGTGGCAGCTGGTAGTAATATTCCAGTCAGTATTACGCTTACAGATAGCGGTGGTAAGGGCGGAAATACCTATACAACTCCAATTAGTCAAGGCAGTGATGCTATAGATGCTAATAGTCCTACCATTAGTAACGTGAGTATTCCAAACACTCCTTATAAGGTGGGTGATGCCATATCAGTTACTATAACTGCGGGCGAGACAGGTCTTAGCCTGAACAGCGGAACAGTAAACGGAGTAGCCGTTACTGGCTTTACAGATAATTCAGATAATACCTATTCAGCTACTTATACGGTTGTAGAAGGTAATACCGATCGGGCTGCGGGAGCTAATATTCCTGTGAGTTTTATTTTGTCTGATGCTGCAGGTAATAGCTCTTCCACTTTTACCACAGCTATTAGCCAGGGTAGTGATGCGATAGATGCAAACAGCCCTACCATAAGTAGTGTGAACATACCTAATTCACCGGCAAAAGTTGGTGATGTTATAACGGTTACTATAACTGCAGGCGAGACAGGTCTTAGCCTGAATAGTGGAACGGTAAATGGAGTGGCCGTAACCGGCTTTACCGATAATTCAGATAATACCTATTCGGCTACCTATACGGTAGTAGAAGGCAATACTGAC
>JABXIP010000424.1 GCA_013373005.1 Cytophagia bacterium
AACTTCTACTAATGGTGCGGGTGCTTTCGGAGCTTCTATTAACATTCTCACCAATGGCTTGAGTGTTGAACCCAAAGCCACTGCAGGAATAAGTTACGGTAGTTACAATACCAAGAGATTCAACGCTACTTTCTCCACAGGCCTGATGAAAGAACGATGGGCATTTGAAGGAAGACTCTCTAAAATTCAGTCTGATGGCTATGTTGATAGAGCCTCTTCAGACCTTAAGTCCTACTATTTATCTGGTGGGTATTTTGGAGACCATACCTCCGTAAAGCTGACTCATTTTAGCGGTAAAGAGGTAACCTACCAAAGCTGGTATGGTGTGCCGGAAGCGGTTTTGGAAGGAAACTACATTGGAATACTTCAGTTAATGGCTAACAATGGTTTCACCACTGAGCAGGCAGACAATCTTAGGTTCTCCGATAGAAAGTTCAACTTTTACCTGTACGACAACCAGGTAGATAATTATGGGCAGGATCATTATCAACTGCATATAAATCATGAATTCAATGATCAACTCAACCTGAATGTGGCCGGCCATTGGACTCTCGGATCCGGATATTTCGAAGAGTATCGCTACGCAGATAGATTAACAGATTATGGTTTTACTACTATTGGTATTGGTGGAGCTACAATCACTAATTCAGACCTTATTAGAAGAAGATGGCTGGATAATGAGTTTTATGGAGGTGTCTTTGACCTGAACTATGAGAAGGACAAACTCCAAATGACCTTCGGTGGTGGTTTAAACGAATACAAAGGTCTGCACTTTGGTGAGGTTATTTGGATGCAGTATGCCGCCAGCGTAGGGATTAGACAGAGATATTATGAAAATAGCTCCCAAAAGAGAGATGGCAATGTATACTTAAAGGCCAATTATCAGTTGACTGACAAACTGAATGTTTACGGTGATGTTCAGGCAAGGTTGGTAGACTACATCGGTAGAGGGAGAGACAATGATCAAAGAATAATCAACTTCGATCAAAGCTGGAATTTCTTCAACCCTAAGTTTGGAGCCACCTATCAATTAAATGACCAGTCTAATGTTTATGCCTCTTTTGCCATAGGACAAAAGGAGCCTAATAGATCGGATATTATAGATGCCACTGCTGGTGAAGAACCAGAACCGGAGGTATTGAATAACCTTGAGGTTGGTTTTAGAAGACGCACGTCTAACTACGCGCTTGAGGTGAATTACTACCTAATGGATTACAAAAATCAACTGGTTTTAACCGGTGAAGTGAATGATGTAGGTGGCTCAATTCGTACCAATGTTCCGGATAGTTACAGAATGGGTGTTGAGCTTTCAGGAATGGTTAAGTTGATGAAATCTTTGTACTGGTCGGGTAATGTAACCTTGAGTAAGAATAAGATTGAGAGGTTTGAAGAAGTAATCTTCGATTATGGTCCGAGCTTCAACCAATTCAATGAGGTGAGAACTGAATTCAAGGACACCGATATTAGTTTTTCACCCAATATTGTTGCTGGTAGCCAGCTAACCTATTCTCCTATATCTAACATGGAAGTTTCCTTCCTCTCTAAGTATGTTGGAGATCAGTATCTGGATAATACCTCCAATGAGAACAGAAAGATAGATGCCTACTTTGTGAACGACATTAGGCTCAACTATGCTTGGAGACCGAAGTTCATTCAAGAAATCAACCTTACTTTTTTGGTGAATAATATCTTTAATGAGCTCTATGTATCTAATGGATATACCTTCGGATATTTTGCCGGCCAGAATTATGAAGTACGTGAAAATTGGTACTATCCACAGGCAGAAACTAATTTCCTGACTTCGCTTACCTTCACATTCTAAATTATTTTATTTCATAATGCGAATCCCGATATCAGATCGTTCAAAACGGCCTGATATCGGGGTTTTTGCTTATGCAATCGTTTACTTAAAAACTCATAACTAAGACCCTGCTTATCAACCGCTAATCCTCATATTGTGCTAATTTTGGGATACTGCGATTGTGAACTCGCGAAATTCTTTTATTTCGCAGTGCAGTATTGATTGGTATGAAAAAGTGATGTCATGAGAGAGACAGCCATCGGGATAGATATTGGCGGGACTTTCACCAAATTCGGCTTGACCGATGTGGAAGGAAACGTATTAATGGAAGGGTCCATTCCCACCTACACCCACAAAGAAATCAGGTCTTTTATGGATGCCCTCAGCAGGGCCATTCATGAGAATCTTGATGCATTGAATGAGCCTATTGAAATTCTGGGAGTAGGTATTGGAGCGCCTAATGGTAACTATTATAAAGGTACCATAGAGCATGCACCTAACCTTCACTGGAAGGGGATAGTGCCGTTTATTGAAATGTTCAAAGAGTATTTCGATCTGCCCATGGTGCTTACCAACGATGCCAATGCTGCTGCTATAGGAGAGAAGGTTTTCGGTGGGGCCAAAGACATGAACGATTTCATAGTCATTACTTTAGGAACCGGCTTGGGCTCTGGTCTTGTAACTCGTGGCAAACTCATTTACGGTCACGATGGATTGGCCGGAGAATTAGGTCATACCAACGTTTACCCTGACGGTAGAGAATGTAACTGTGGCAAGAGAGGTTGTTTGGAAACATACGCTTCGGCTTCAGGCATTAAGAGAACCGTCTTCAAATTGATGGCTACTAACAATGTAGATACCTCAATGCGCTCATATTCTTATGAGTCGCTTACTTCTAAGAAAATTACCGAAATGGCCCTTGAAGGCGACCCAATTGCTTTAGAGGCTTATACTTATACTTCTGATATTTTGGGTCTGAAATTAGCCGATGCCTGTGCAGTAACTAGTCCTGAAGCCATATTCCTTTTCGGAGGTTTGGCCAAAGCTGGAGATATCTTGGTTGAAGCTACAAGGAAGTCGTTCAACGAGTATTTGTATCCTGGTTATAAAGGTAAAATCCAGATTAAGCTATCTGAGCTGATGGACCGAAACGCTGCTGTTTTAGGAGCTAGTGCTTTGGTTTGGAGTGAAATTGCCGGTAGTGAGGCCATAAGAATTCCTCAGCAGGCAAGGGTGGTTTAACAGAGCAATTTTTAAACGTTATTCCAGAATTTTTCTACCTAAAATTCAGGGTAAGAAAAATGTGTCGAATTTCATTCTGTCGGAATTCAATTTTTAATTTCGGGTATGTCTTCACATCATATAGTCAGAGATGAGCAGGAACCTGC
>JABXIP010000429.1 GCA_013373005.1 Cytophagia bacterium
GTTTGAATTTTCTTTAACATGACTTCAAATTAATATGAATTGGAATTATT
This sequence comes from Cytophagia bacterium, assembly GCA_013373005.1. Taxonomy (GTDB): domain Bacteria; phylum Bacteroidota; class Bacteroidia; order Cytophagales; family Cyclobacteriaceae; genus Roseivirga. The sequence goes on from JABXIP010000429.1 coordinate 51, forward strand.
TCTTGCGATGGCTTTATAAATTATATCAATGCTTTTGTGGACGGTTCCTAAAAGTGAACTATAGCCTATGGGTTTTTCGTGATGCTTAAAACTTGATCCTTAATGCCTGTCATTTCCCAATGGCCCAGAGAAATAGGTATGCTACCAATACTATTCATTTGATCAAAAAAGTCTTTGAGCTTGAATTTGTCTTCTTTCAATCTTGCATAATCTGCCAATGCTGACTCTAATAGATATTTGCCGGTAATGTAGCTGGTACCGTATCCTGGTTGTCTTAGGTATAAGTGCTGTTCAAAAAGAAGTAGTTCTTTCTCTGTTTTCATCCAGCCCCTTGGCGTGAATTCGGAGTGTATTCCGCCTGCCTCTTCCATACTCATTTCATTTGCATGAGCATATAAAGAGCCAAGTCCTCGAGCAGCTCTTTGTGCAATCATAATCAGAACAATTTCTCTCACTCTAGGGTCATCGTCATAGAGACCGGCATCCATAAATATTTCTTCAACAGCCGTAGCTGTTCCTTCATTTCGGGAGTCGAAGATGTTGTACAGTAAAGGAGACCTTCTTATTTCGCTTGAATGAGGTTCATTGTCCATTCTGGCTAGCTCGAACCAATGGTAGAAATGGGAATAAAGTGGGCGCGCATCATAATGTTCTCCAATAGTGAAGAAGTTGCGCTTTTCTTCAGGAATAAAAGTCCCTAAATGTGCTCGTAAAGCCGGTTCGAAATAGTCTTTGACCGTAACAATTTCTTGGTTAGCCAGAAAATCCAATAAGCTCTTGGCAGATCTTTCTGCCATGGCATCGTAGGCTTCAGGAGAGTTGGCTGCAGATAGTTCGGGCAGATTACGGTTTCTATGTTCTTCTAACTTGAGCATTGACCAGGCACGGGCTAATTCCCTTTTTAGAAGCATTACTTCATCGTCCCAGGTCAATGGGACGAGGTGAACATTTTGCTGATACCAAGTGTAATTTTCCTTGCCAATACCAGAGGGCCCGGTTTTTGAATTCGATTCCTCCTCCAGCCAGATGGCTAATTTATTTGTGGAAGCTATAGCACCATCTATGGCTTCTACCAGTTCAGAGTCGGTTGAAATTCCGATTAAAGCTTTCAATGATATCAAGTCTTGAGATTGAGTTTTAATATCACGAATACCGGCAATCCATAAGTCTTTGGCATTACCTGTGAGGTTTGCTTTGGCCTGTTCATTAAAAGAAGGTATAGATTGAATGCCTCTCAGAAAACTCTCTCGTTGGGCTCCTTTTAATGGAAATTGGTAAGTCCAAACTTCTACAGTTCCATGGTTGGTTGGGCCTTCATGCGCGGGGACATCACTGCGTTCCATCCAAATTACTTTGTAAAAGGCAGGGTCTCTCTGCCATGGCTTCAATATGTTATTATTGAACTGGTATCCATTCATTTCGGCCCATACAATATGATAATCTACTTGTTCGGGAATGGACCAGGCAGTAGTATCCATTGACGCCAGCTTTGTTTGTAGTGCTTTGAACTCAGGCCATCTTTTCTCTATGCTACTCTTTCTATAATCTGGTGCTTCTTGGAATAAGGGAGGCTTTTCAAAGTCTCTCCATTCTTGATATAGTTCAACCAGGTCATTGTAAGTAGCCTTATTCTTTTCTATAGCGGTATCAGCTGGTTGCTGACAGCTCAATAGCCATAGAGATACGAAGAACATTAAGAGGTTGGAGTTTTTCATAAGGTTGAATTACTATTGGAAAGATAGGTAATCTTGGAGCGAAGCGAAAGAAGATGAAACTTCAGGGTATCTACTTAACTATTTTATTTGGACTTGAGCTTTCTCGGTTAAAGAGAATTGATGCCACCAACCCTATAATTCCAAAGCCAACTAGTACTCCAAAGAGATATCGATGTCCTAAATAACCGGGATTATTGTCAAGCAGCATCCCCATCAATGGCCCCATAAAGACGTCTGGGGTGTAGCCGGTGACAGAAATAAAGCCAATGGCAGCTCCTGCATAGGATAGAGGTATTTTAGATTCCTGAAAAAGTGCATAGTACAAACCTCTAAGTCCATAGATTCCAAGGCTCATGCTGGCCAAGGTAATGGCAATAAACATGAAAACTCCTCCGGAGAGCATTCCTGTGCTTATCACCAATGCACCAAGAATGAGAATTAGGAAGCAGATGGAGGTAACTCTGGAATGAATGAATTTATCACCCAAATATCCGGCAAGGGCAGCACCAATGGGCCTCATCCAAAAAGAAATGGTAGCAATATGAGCTGACTGAACATCATTGTAACCAAAGGCATCTTTTGCGTAAAGGCCAAAATCGTCAGTGCATTTAAAGCCAACATAGGCGCACAGAACAATGAGGGCTTGCAGCCAAACCGATCTGTGTTTGATGGCTTTTTTTACTCCTCTCAAAGAGAGTGGTTCTGAACTGGTAGTTTTTTGATGGCTGTCATTGGGTAATACTATCCATGCGAGTCCGGCTGCGAGAACCACCAGGACGGTGAAAACCAAAATAACCCCACTCAATGCCAGAGTCAATTCATTCTGACTGGCCTGATCAGCAGAAACCGGCAAGAAAGAGTCGAGCAAAATTACTGTAGAGGAGGCTACCAATGCAGAGACAAAACCCCTGCCTCCATCTACCAGTCCTTGCGATTGTCCCTGAGATTTCTCTCCTCCGAACTTCCGAATCCCTTTGATAAAAGCTGCCCAGAAGAACAGAACAGTGCTCAGCCCCCAAAAGCCATATAGTATTGTAAGGGTAGTTAGAGAGGGAATAGAGGCCAAGATTAAACCGGCTAATGCCGTTGCCAGCAAAGAAAAAATCACAAGTCTTTTAGGAGAGAACCTATCGGCTAATGGTCCCCCGAGAAAGTAAGATGCCATGGCTACCAAACCATAGACAGAGAAGGCTGTGCCAAGTTGCAGATTGTCTATTTCAAATACGGTAAGAAAGGTTGGGCGAAAAACTCGAAGGATCACGAATGGCAAGAAGAAGATGGCTTCTCCGACAATCATGAAGGTAATGAGGATGGGTAATTTTTTTGGGTTAAAGATGTTCAATGCCTGAAAATGAGAAGATAAACACCAAAACCCAAATGAGCCATAGTACTTCTCTAGTCACCTATCGTAACTTTGGTTACTTTTACGGCTATTGAGTCGGCCTACTTTTGTGCCAACTAAAGAGAACAGAATTGAAGCAGTTTTTACCTATTCTTTCCTGGCTACCAAACTACAAAAGATCTGA
>JABXIP010000271.1 GCA_013373005.1 Cytophagia bacterium
GCGAGTAAAACCATTAGTGTTAATGAAGATGCCTCGTTGATTGTTACTCCAACAATTACCAATGTAGACTGTAATGGTAACACTACCGGAGCAATCCAATTGGCAGTATCAGGAGGATCCCCTGGTTATACTTACGATTGGAATGGTGGCACTTACAATACTAAAGACATCTCAGGACTTGCCGCTGGCACATACTCGGTTACCGTAACGGATATTGCCGGCTGTAACTCAACAGTCTCAATTACTATTACCCAACCTAACGTGTTAAGTGCTTCTGCTACTAAAGTAGATGTACTTTGTAATGGAGATGCCTCAGGATCAGCAAACTTAACCGTAACAGGGGGTACTGGCCCTTATTCCTACAGTTGGAATGGTGGGGCATTTACTACACAAGACTTGACCGGATTAGCAGCAGGGGTCTATTCTGTTTTAGTTACAGATAATCAAGGTTGTACTGCTACTACTTCAGTAACCATTAACGAACCAGCTGCCTTAGCCTTGTCTGCTATACCAACTGATATAACTTGTAATGGCGCTAATGATGGTGAGATTGACCTTCAAGTGACAGGAGGCACAGGCTCATACACCTACAGCTGGAGTAATGCAGCAACTACTCAAGATTTAACCGGACTCTCTCCAGGAACCTATGTTGTTACTGTAACCGATGCGGTAGGATGTACAGATAATATATCAGTGACTATTACTGAACCAGCTGTATTGACTGCTTCTGCAGTAGCTACCAATGTTGATTGTAATGGAAATACCACCGGAAGCATTGACCTTTCAGTAGCTGGTGGAACAGGGCCATTTACCTATTCATGGAGTAATGGGCAGACAATTGAAGATATTTCTGGTTTGGCAGCAGGTCCTTACTCAGTAACTATAACCGATAGTAAGGGCTGTACAACCTCCACTTCTGCCACAATTACTCAACCTGCCGCAATTTCACTTTCGGTTTCCACTACCGATGTTGATTGTAATGGTGATGCTACAGGAGCTGCTAATCTCACTGTAACCGGTGGCGTTGGGCCTTATACCTATTCTTGGACCAATGGAGGCGGAACCAGTGAAGACTTAACCAACGTAACGGCCGGCACTTATACTGTTACTGTTACCGATAGCAACGGGTGTTCTGAATCTCTGTCTGCTACCATTTTCGAGCCTACTGCTATTTCTCTCTCGGCCACATCAGTGAATGTACTTTGTAATGGTGGCAATACAGGAAGTATCGACTTATCGGTTTCTGGTGGTACTGTGGGCTACTCTTTTGACTGGAGTAATGGATCTACAGCGGAAGACCCTAACAACTTAACAGCGGGATCATATACAGTTATAGTAACTGACTCCAAAGGCTGTACTGCAACCACAACAGTAACCATAACAGAGCCTGCAGCTCTTACTCTTTCGGATGTATCTTCCAATGTTACCTGTAATGGAAATCATGATGGAAGCATTGACCTTTCTGTAGCGGGTGGTACGGGACCATTTACCTATTCTTGGAGCAACGGTTCAACCTCGCAAGATTTATCTGGGCTAGGTCCAGGCACCTATTCTGTAACAGTTACTGATGCCAGCACTTGTACGGCTACAACCATGATAACCATAACGGAACCTGCGGTATTAGCGGCTTCTGCGGTTGCAACCAATGTAGATTGTAATGGAAATGCCTCAGGAAGCATTGACCTTTCTATAACTGGTGGAACAGGACCATTTACCTACTCATGGAGCAACGGTGCCACAACTGAAGACCTCAACGGCTTAACTCCGGGAACCTATTCGGTTACAGTAACCGATGCCAATGGATGTATAGTAAGCACTTCGGCAACTATTACTGAACCTATACCGCTTACAGTTTCTACTACCTCGGTAAATATTCTATGCAACGGTTTCTCCACCGGAAGTATAGACCTGACCGTGGCCGGAGGTACAACCGCATATTCGTATTTATGGAGCAATGGAGCTACTACTCAAGACCTCAACAATTTGGTTGCAGGAACTTATTCTGTTACGGTAACAGATGCCAACTTATGTACTGCCACCGCCTCTGTTACCATTAGCCAACCTCCAGCCATTACGCTTTCAACTTCCAAGGTTGATATCACTTGTAAAGGAGATACAGATGGAAGTATTGACCTTTCCGTAAGTGGCGGAACTGGTGCATATTCTTACTCATGGAGTAGTGGTGAGACAACCCAAGACCTCTCTGGCTTGGCTGCCGGCTCCTACACCGTTACAGTAACTGACGCCAACGGATGTACTGCAAACTCAACCATTACCATAACAGAACCACCAACCTTAATGACTGCTACATACACCCAAACCAATGTGAGTTGTAATGGTGGTAGTGACGCTAATATTGACATAACAGTAGCCGATGGAACCGCACCAATTTCTTACGCCTGGAGTAATGGAGCTACCTCTGAAGATCTCACTAATATTCCTGCCGGTAGTTATAGTGTGGTGATTACCGATGCTCTCGGTTGTATCACAATTAAAGATATAGTAATTACCGAACCATCATTACTAACTGCATCGGCCACTAAAGTAGACGTTGACTGTAATGGCAATTCTTCCGGTAGCATTGATCTTTCCGTAGCCGGAGGAGTTGCTCCTTATACTTACTCATGGAGCAATGGAGCATCCACTCAAGACCTGAGTAACATAGGAGGAGGAACCTATAACGTAGTTGTAACTGATGCCAATGGCTGTACCGTTAATGTCAGCTCAACCGTGGTAGAGCCAGCTGCCATTGTTTTGACTCAGGATGTAACGCATGTCTCCTGTAATGGAGGTGCCGATGGAGCCATAGACATTACCATTGCAGGGGGAAGAGCCCCGTACCGTTATGCTTGGAACAGCGGAAGCACTTCCCAAGACCTGACCAACCTCAGTGCTGGTACCTACATAGTTACAGCAACCGATTACAACGGCTGTACAGAGACGCTTTCCATTCAAATTACTGAACCCGGCACAGCTTTAAGTGCTTCAGTTACAGTTACAGATATTGCTTGTAAGGGAGAAAATACCGGAGCCATTGACCTTACTGTAACCGGTGGAACAGCTCCTTACAACTACGCCTGGAGTTCTGGTGCAACAACAGAAGATGTTAGTTCATTACCTGCTGGTTCTTATGATGTAACCATTACTGATGACAACAACTGTATAACACTTACCGGAATCACCATCTCAGAGCCGGCAGCAGTACTTGCCCTTACAGCCTCAAACCAGAATGTAACATGTAATGGAGGAAATGATGGATTTATCAATGTGACCGTTTCAGGAGGAACCACTCCTTACGCCTACGCATGGAGCAATGGCGCTACTACGCAAGACTTGAATAACCTGACAGCCGGAAATTACTCCCTGACACTAACCGATGCTAATGGTTGCGTTGAAACTGCCTCTTATACCATCTCCGAACCAAATGCCCTCACTATA
>JABXIP010000447.1 GCA_013373005.1 Cytophagia bacterium
ATACAGTGTAGTTTTCATCACTTGTGGTACGAAGATCTCGATGCCATTGCGCATGGAAATAGCCGGTATTCTCGTCAAATGGATGTTTTAGTTTGTAATAATTGATATGGGAATAGAAGGCATAAACCTCCTGATCGGTGTCATTGGTAATTTCCATGACCGCTCTTTTGTTAAAAGGCATTGGGAAATAGGAGTAATAGCCTCCAGATGACATGCCAATGTTTTCAGCCACATAATGCTTATAGCCAAAAGGAGAGGCAAAGAAGTCACCCACGGGCGTATCTACAGATGGAGTTTCCTCTCCATCCCAGTAAATTCTGATGATAATATTTCGAAGGAAATCAGGATCACGCGAATCTATAGTAAACCACATGCGGGTGATTAGACCCGGGCCTTCGACATCCATAATCCTTGCAGTTTCACCTTGATGGATATTGATTCGGTCATTATTGCCTCCTGTCGTATCGTGACTGGAGACCTGAATCAGTTCAGCATCTCTCAATTGATAAATGCTGCCGCTATCCAGGGAAAAGGAGCTTTTCTGCTCAGTGCAGGAGAAATACGCCAAGATTGTAATAACTGCCAACAGGCCAAAATTTAATTTCTTTTTCATTTCAATCATTGTTAATGTCCAACAACATCCGGTTAATAATTCCGGCCCAGATATAGGTTTTATGGTAGCCCGCCCATGATTCGTCAGGACTGTAGAATTCCCACAGGTTATGATTTTGCTTCAGTTGGTCGACCATAACTGCTGCATTTTTCAGTGCCAGTTCCTTGGCCAAATCATCATAGCCATATTGCTTGAGTCCATGGAAGATCAGGTAATTCCATTCCACCCAAACCGGCCCGTTCCAATAACCTTTGTCATTGTAGTAAGAGTCGTCTGCGGACAGGGAGGGTACACCATAAGGCCGCCAGAACTTGTTTGGATTGGTGAGATGTTCAACCAGCTTTTCAGCTTGCTCTTTGCTTGCTATTCCAGCCCATAATGGAAGAAATCCGATGATTTCCATTCTTTTGAGGTCGTTTTCCTTTTTGAAGCTAAAGTCATTGTCCTTGCGGTCTATATTGTAGTAAAAGCCGGTTTCTTCATCCCACATATATTGATTGATAAGCTCGGTTCTCTTTTCATAATCAGCTTTCCACTTAGCCGCTTCATCGTTGAGGCCTAATTCAAGGGCCATTTGTTCCAAGGCTTTCGCTTCCATTACCAGCATGCTGCTCACATCTACACCATCGAAATTGGCCGGCCAGCCTACTTCGTCCCAAACAGCTACTGCCGCATCACGAACTGACTCCAGCACTGCATGACCTCGCCACTCGGCTAGACCATCGTTGTCGTAGTCTCTGGTGGAATTATAGAAGTTATAGAAACGGGCAGAGGAGCTGTACATCTTCTTCAGAAAGTCCTTGTCTTGCGTAATCTTATACACCTCATAATTCTGCCAGGCATACCAGGGGGCAGATGAGGTGAGCGTATCATTATATTCTATGATCTCATTGAGATAGGAACCCGTGCGGTAATTGATATATCCGTTGTCATATTGTCTTTCTGCATAGACCATCTGCGACTCCATAGCCGATTTGGGCTCAATAGGGGCATAGGCCATCATGGTAAGGCTTTCATGAAAAACCTGACCTCCATGTCCCCAGCCCCATGTTGGTTCACGGCTAAAGACATAATAGTTGTAGGATGAATTTTCTTCTGGAGGGTAGAATACCTGCTTCATCATATTAGCAGCGGAGAGATACAGTAATTGGTTTTCACGGCCCTCAATCTGGCTCAGATCAATACGCTTTACCCAATCCTGATTGGTCTTTCGGTAAGAGTCTAATGACTCTGAAAGTGCCTTTTTAGCTGAAATGGCGAGTTCTTGAGGAGAATCTCTTTCCGGCTGAACAAATCTTACCATACGAATGGTTTTCGATTCTCCCGGTTTCAATGCAAAGCTTTTTTGTGCTGCAATTACTTTAGCCATTTCAGGTTGAATAGAGGAAGCTGTTCCTTTCAAAAAACTGGCTTTGGGCAGATTGGTGTATTCTCTGGAATGCATTCCCGGAGTTCCATCAGCATTGACTCCGGTGAGGATATAGCCATTGTTCTCTGAAGCTGAATGATCTGTCCACCGGCCTTCAGTCACAGAATTAGCTACTCGCACATAATTCGATTCTGGATAGATCCTTTTGTAAACATGAACAGGTGTCTTCGCATCCCAGGTAATAGTGCTCGATTTGCCATCGGTGTGAATACTGATGTTCTCTGGTAAAGTAGGCCCTTGTACTGGAGAAAGAAGTGCATCGAATCGATCCATTCTGCCCTCTGCGTTGGCTTTCAGCTCGGTTTGGTAGCCCAGCTGCTGATCTTCGAAATAGTAGTTTAGCGCATAGGTGTCTGTCTTTCGGTTGTTCTCTAAAAGCCCCAGATCAAGGCGATAATAGCCATCTTGATTGATCACAGCAGAAGCAAGCCCGGGAACAGCACTGTTCTCTGTAATCAGCACTGCAGGTTTTCCTTTGATATAGGCCTGAATCCTGGTCTTAGGTGCTTGATGTTGATTTCGAATATTGCCTGGGAGCAAGGTTCTACCCTGAAGTCGAAGCATTTCAGGCTCATTAATAACCGGATAGGGGAAGGAAGGGGAATCATCGTCCCATTGGGTGAATAATGCATATTCATCAGCATCTGATATAGCCAGCAGGTTTCTCACACTGTCCTCGTGCGGTAGGTTATGATCCTTGGTCCAACCGTCAGGATATTCCTGATGGGTGAAATAGACGCCTTCTTCAGCCACCTTCACCTGGCCAAAAGGTCGTTCCATATCTTTGATGTACGGGCGAAGCGTGACCATTTTGGTTTCATCACTTTCATTCAGAACTTCCAATTCCAGAATGGCCTCTCTGGAGGTTCTGACCAGAAAAGTGGCATTCACCTGAAGATCTTCAACCGGTTGATAGCCATAGCTGACCATATCAGGATAAGTTTCTGAAATGACCGGAGCTATTGCCATCTGCTCTGCCAGAATGATGCTTTTGCCATCAATGTTCCATGCAACACCCAGGTCGCCTCCGGTGTCTGTCGTAAACTCAATCGGCTCTTTGGGCTCATAGAAATGCCATTCATAGCCTTCATCGAGCAGGAAGGATGATCGTTCCTGAGCAGCGGCATAGGTGGCATAGAAGGGTTCATTGGCCAGAATAGGCAAAACTGAACTCGTCTGAGAATCGCTGCAAGACTGTAACAATACAGAAATGACCAGAAAGCCGGGAATGGCTTTAAAAAATGATCGCATAGGTGGTTTTTAAGGTTGAGTAAGCCGAAGCCTCTGAATAAATCTAATGAGCTTAAGCGGAAAGTCAAAGCATGGTTGAACCTGTGGTACTTGATCGAGACTGTAAGAATTTGTTAGGTCGTCATTCTGAACTTGTTTCAGAATCTGTTTCTCGAAGACCCTGAAACAAGTTCAGGGTGACGTTTCTCAATTAGATGCCATTTTATCCGAATGATACTCAGACAAAAACCAGTTGCATTAACCTGAGAATTCCTCTTAATTAAAGCATGAGAACTCGCCACCTGCTCTTTGGATTACTTTTAACTTCTATTCTTCACTTCAGTCAGGCTCAAAGTATTGAGGTCGAAAAAGGCTTCGTGTCATTCAATGGCCAATCTTTTCCACTTTTTTCAGTCTTGGTTGATGATCAGTTGATTAGTACAGACTTGATGGGATTGAATTTTGAACGCTTTCAGGTAGAAACCGGAGAACTGGAAAGACATAGTGGTGAAGTTCATTTTACTGTCACAATCAGAAATACATCCAACGACACTTTGAACATCAAGAATCTGGTGCCTCTGGGTGAAGATGAGAGCAAGGTTTATATCACGGGTCAAGGCGATCACACACTTTCCCGGTCTAAGCTCTTCAGACCCGGTTTTGATCCTATTGGCGTGATTCTTCCCGATAATGCCTGGGAATTGGGCTTTGCTCATGCAGCTGTAGGAAATAGTGGTTTAACTGCTTTAGCAAGGAGAAAAGCTTCTGATAAAGCAGGCCGAAGAAGGTTTGAAACGGATATCTATCCGGGCGGTTCAGTCACCTATCAATTGTACTTGATTGAAACGGCATCAGATTGGCATGATGGTCTTAGAACCATGTTCCGAGATAAGTGGCTCTTCGATCTGGAAACTTTCGATCAGTCACTTTATGAGCGGGAGGATTTAAAATGGATTCAAGATGCTTATATGATTCACCTGATTATGGGCTGGGACAAGGAGTTGTATTCGAATGGATCTTATCAACTGGACGATTTCATGGCTCGAGGAAAGAAACTCTATGGTGGCGATGATGTGATTGGGATATGGCCGACCTGGCCAACTCTGGGGCTTGATGGTCGTGATCAATGGGATATGTTCAGAGATATGCCAGGCGGGCTGAAAGTCCTGAAAGAGCAGTCAGAATTGTTGCAGAAAAATGGGGCGCACTTGTTTATCTGCTATAATCCTTGGGATGATAAGACGGCTACGCTGGAAGAACATTTGGTGGGCATGGCTGAAATGATAGTAGATATTGATGCCGATGGAGTAGTGCTGGACACCCGTGGTAGTTCTAGCTATGAAATTCAGGCCGCGGCAGACGGTGTCAAGGATGGCGTGATTATGTTCAGCGAAGGCATGGCCGTGCCGAAAGATATGCCGGGGATTATTTCTGGAAGGGTTCATAACGCTCTGGAATATCCGCCACTGGTGAATTTGAACAGACTGATTAAGCCTGATTTCTCCATTTTCAGGGTTTCAGAATTGGCTTATGAGCCGATCAGGAGAGAGTTTAATCTGTCGTTATTTAATGGGCATGGAATTGAACTGAACATCTTTCAGCCAGGCCGTCCGGAATGGGTTGAAGATCAGTATAAATACCTGGGTGAAATTCTATGGCAACTGCGATCTGTTTCCAAGAACCTGAGCAATGAAGATTATAAGCCATTAATAACCACTTCAACGGATAATATCTATGTCAATCATTGGCCGGGGGAAAACAGAGAGGTTTACACTATTTATTCAGCCAGACCTGAGGGTTATTCTGGCAAGCTTTTTAAAGCTGAATCTAAACCCAATTTCCATTGGATAGATCTCTGGAATCATACAGAATTGACTGCTGAAAATGATAGCATATATGTGGAAACAACCGCATTTCATCAGAAATGGCTGGGCACCAATAATGAAGGTGCAGTAGGAGTGGTTGCAGGTTTCCCAACCTTGCTAGATGTGAAATTGGATGGATTGAACCTTAATATTCAGCACAATACAGCTTTCGATGTAAAAGTATGGACGGAGCATCCCGGCTATGCATCTGAACCGACTTCAATCAATTCAAAACAAGCGAGTTTATCATTACCGGATGATCTCAATTTCAGAGAAGGGAAACTGGTGATTCAATTGGTAGATGGCAACGAACTCATGGATGAAAGGGTAGTGGTTGTAGGTAGAAGTCCACGATTGATATCTAAAGTGGAGAAGACCAGCAACACCGAAAAGGCCAAAGGTATGATAGAGATTCCGGCCGGTACCTTTGTGCACAAGGTCGATGAGCCATGGTCTTTCGTCCCTTACCCTTTACCTGTGGCTAAGGAGGTACAGGTGCCTTCTTTCTATGCCGATCAGTTTCTGGTGACCAATCAGCAGTTCTATGAGTTCCTTCAAGAATCCGATTATCAGCCCACAGACAAAGTCAATTTCCTGAAGCACTGGGAGAATGGTGTACCGCCAAAGGCGCTGAAAGACCATCCGGTAGTTTATGTGAGTTGGGAAGATGCCAAAGCTTATGCGAAATGGGCTGGCAAGCGACTTCCAACCGAGTTGGAATGGCAGTATATGGCCCAGAATGGTGATGGTAGAATCTGGCCTCAGCAGAAAGAACCGGCCAGTGACTTCTGCAAAGTGGAGGGTGAAACCCGTTCCATTACAGCCTGCAAAGCCGATCGAAACGACTGGGGTGTTGCCAATCTCACCGGGCTTGTCTGGCAGCTCACGAATGACCTTTATACAGATGGTGTCTATGATTTCATCATGATGAAAGGAGGGAGCTTTTATTACCCTGGCGAAAGCTGGTGGTATGTGCAGGGAGGAAATAAGCCTTTTACTCACCGGCAAATGCTATTGCGCGTTTCAGAAGGTTTTGAGCGTAATGCTACGGTTGGGTTTAGATGTGTGAGGGATAAATAATTGTCAGTGGTTAATTACGAATTACGAGTTACGATATAGAGATGAGAGCACTATTATTAGCAATTTTTCTTACCATGCCATTCATTCAAAAGAATGAAAAGGTGATAGGTCTACATAAGGTAGGCAAAATCCATATAGGTATGCAGGCCGATGAACTTTATGGGTATTATGACTATGAATCATTGGAGTTATTTGATCAATTTCTTGAGGCTACTTTTTCTCCGGCATTTAGTATTAAAAATGAATTGGGAGAGGTTGAGTTGGTTGCCGAATTAGACTGTAATGTCATATGGAGGGTTAAAGTCTTTTCACCTGACTATAAAACAGAGGAAGATCTTCACATTGGAAGTACTCTTGGAGATTTAAAGAAGCATTTTGCATTTAATGAGGTACTACAGGGAGAAGGAAATGTTGCTGTTTCTTCGAAGGAAAGAAAGTTATCCTTTCTATTAGATGTTCTTCAAATGGACGAGTTAGGAATTGACATATTCAAAAAACTAGAGATAGATGACATTCCAGATAGTATCAGAGTAGCAGCAATCCTGGTTTTATAATCAACCTTGTTTTACTCCAGCTCTCTCAAACATTTCCATAATTTCCGGATCGATGGGTAAAGGCTTTAACGGAGGAATATTGGCACCTCCGGTATTGCCAACCGGAATTTTACCTACAAATGACTTGACACCACCAACCAGCAATCTGGGGATTTGTCCTAATACTTCTTTCCAGCTTTTGATGCTGACACCGAATTGCAACATCTTCCAATGAACATAAGTGTGAGGCCAGGGATAAGCCTGCCCAATGACATGAGCTCTTTCCAGATGATTCCAGGCAGCTGATATATCTCGTTCAGCAAACCTGCTCTTATATGCATTCAATTCCTGATGGTAATAATGCTTGAGTTTATTCGGGAGTGTGGTGTTGAATTTCATGGTTTAGCTCTTATAAATCGGTCTTACCCAATTCTCTGCAGGGCCATATTTGCTATCACTAGCCCACTGAATACCCCTTTTGATCATGGTCATGCCATTGGGCGACATGAGAACATGCGACAGGTTATGTCCTAACGAGGTGTAGAAGACTCGACCTTTGCCATACATCTTCTTCCAGGTTACGGGTATCACACAGCCATCAATCCACGGAGAATGCTCTCCGTTAAAGGTGGTAGTGGCCAAAACCTTCACGTTCGGATCTACATGCATATAATATTGCTCGCTGTTAATGTTGAAATCGGTTAAGCCTGTAGTAACCGAATCGCTTTGATCAGTGATCTGGACCGAGTAGTCAATAACTCCACCAGGGTGTGCTACCCATTGCCCGCCAGTCATGAATTGGTATTCCGTATTGTTGCGAAATGAATCGCCCATGCCACCGTGCCAACCCGCCATTCCAGTTCCGTTTCTCACGGCTTCCAGTAAGCCTCGTTCTTGCTCACCAGTAATTTGGGCCATGGTAAATACCTGAACCACCAGATCAGTTTCTGCCATTAACTTTTTATCAGTATAAGGTTCAAGGTTGTCGAATACTGAGACTTCTGCACCCTCAGCTTCCATCCAAGGCACCATATAGTCTTTGAATTTATCTGGCTCGTGTCCAGGCCAACCACCGTATAGGAAAAGTACTTTTCTTCCTTTAAGCGAAGGCAGTGGTGCTGGCTTTTCGATAGGTTTTGAGCTCAATTTCAGTGGTTTACCTACGAGTGCGGCAC
>JABXIP010000405.1 GCA_013373005.1 Cytophagia bacterium
ATGGCTCCTTTGTCTGTGGTAATTAGTAATTCACCGGATTTTGGCTCAATGGCCATTGAGAGAATGTGGTTTGAAGGCAGAGGGCTATTATCGATGGTGAAGTGATAGATCAATTCCTCTCCGGTTTCAGAGAAAAGCCAGGTTCCGTTGCTTCTTGTTCCGAACCATTTTCTGTTGGCAGGGTCTATGGCAATGTCCGTAATGTATTCGTTTCTGAGGAGTAAACGATTCTCATAAATAGGCACTGATGCGGTTAGAGAGCCTCCCTGCAAAATGCCAAATGGGTTGGTGAAAAAGGCAATGCCCTGACTGGTGGCCACCCAAACAAAAAGGTCTTCATCCAGCTCAATATCGGTGACTTCATTGCTGGGTAAACCTCCCTGGCCGCCATTCAGATTCAGGTATCTTTCATCTCCTGAAGTTTCATTGTATACCAAAATGCCTCCACCTTCTTCGGGGTCAATGGTCATCCATTTGTCTCCATTGGGCCCGATGAAAAGGTCTATGGGGTATTTTCCAAATGGGTGATCTGGGCTTTGGTTTTGCCATTGATTGCTGGTGGGGTTGTAGGAATACAAGCTGTTTGGCCTGTCATAAAAAGTTGCCCAAAGAAGCCCTTCTTCATCAAGTTCCAGGGCAGAAAGGTTATAGCTCGCATTCGGGTTGGTAGGCCCAGAGCCACTGCCAGTAAGAGATTCAGAAACCAATGAGCTGTTGATTTTGAATAGCCCCTTTTCGCATGAGGCGTAGAAGGTTTCCCCATTCAGCGCAAGCAGGTTTATAACCTGGCTGACTGCCTCAGTAGAAGTCTTTGTCTCAAGAATTTCCCAAAATCCATTTTCAAGATCAAGTACGTTAATGTGATTTTCGGTATTTAAATCTGAAAAGGAGGAAGGCACAGAGTATAGCTTTCTGCCAAAGTTTACAGCATGATAGGAAGTGTCACGTCCTGGTCCATCGATAACATAGAACTCGTTGTCTGTTGTCCCTTTAGGATTTCTCACGAGCCAAAAATTGCCAGTGCCAATCCAGATATAAGAACCGTCATCAATGATGTCGTTGATTCTCTCACCTTTTGGGTTGAGGGTATAATTGGTCTCCCAAATGCCATTACTAAGGCTCATGATTCTCTCTTCTGTGCTGAGTAAAAGCGTGCCATTTTGATCTTCAAGCGAGGTTATGCTTGCAGGAAAATTTTCAACAAAAACCCAGGTGTCATTCTCTCTTTGAAAGAGATCGTTTTCGCTGGAAGCATAGAGATTTGAACCTGTTTGAATGATTTGGTCAAATGAAAGCCCCGTGAGTTTTCTGTTCCAATTATTAAAGTCTTGTCTGTTGATATTTGCCGAGAGGCTGGCTGCCATGATGCCATCATCAGTAGCAGCGAAAATGCTGTCATTGTAAATTAGAAGGTCATTTATGGCCAAAGCAGCACCCGGTTGTCCGAGGTTTTGGTAAGCCTCCGTAATTTCATTTCTGTCAATGTTGTAGACGACTATGCCTAAGTCTCCGGCCAGGTAAATATTTGCTCCATCCACTACTATCGATCGGTAGGCTTTGGACTGAGTGGTTTGGTATTCCTTAACTGTAGAGATATTCCGAATGCTGTTTTCCGATACTATATCTATGTTGCCATTTTTGTAACCTACTACCAATGTGGTAAGGTCGGGCAGGGTTTGGATAGCTCCAATGCCGACATCACTTAGGCCTGTTATTTTGTTGAAGCGTTCAAGTGTGCCAACAGTTCTGCCGGCAGCAAAAATGGTGTTTTCAGTAGCAGCAAAAATCACTTCTTGCCCCAGTGCCAGCTGTTTAACTTCTTTGTAACTGAAATGGCTTCTCCAGCCGAGTACAGGTGTAGATACCTGAGCTTTTGCCACAGAAAATGTCAGGAGTGTGACAAGCAAGTAGAAAATGGAAAGACTACTTTTTTTCACCGGTTTTCTTCTGCTTTTCTTTTTGCCCTTCGTAGAAATACTTTCTGTTTCGAGCCTGGTAAATGTCTTGTTCCCCCAATTCAACAGTTTTTTCACTATCTGTTAGTTTGAAGGAGAACGAAGCCAGAGAGCCACTTATGGCACAGATGGCATGAAGTTTTGTAACAAACTCTGCGATGGCCAGGAGGTATGGCATTGGGCCGAATGGCTGACCGTTGGCATCCATATCCAGCCCGGCCACGATCACTCGCTTGCCTGAATTGGCCAGTTTACGACAAACATCTACAATGTCTTTATCGAAAAACTGAGCTTCATCAATTCCAATCACATCACTATCACCGGCCAATAAAATAATGTCTGAAGCAAATTGAACGGGCGTAGAACGAATAGCTGTCTTATTATGAGACACCACATCTTCATCATCATAACGCGTGTCTACGGCCGGCTTAAATATTTCTACCTTCTGCTTGGCAATGGTAGCGCGTCTAAGCCTCCTGATCAGCTCTTCCGTTTTACCGGAAAACATGCATCCACAGATTACCTCAATACTGCCAGTTGTATGTTCTCCAGGTATATTGGTTTGTGGTTCCAGAAACATATTATTCGGTATAGGTTAAATGTGGAAATTTATTCGCCTCAGCAACACTCACCTCAATGTCTCCATTCAGGGTGTTTTGGCAAGCTAGTCGTTCATTTTCTTTCAATCTACCTAATTCAGAGAATTTTTGCTCGGGCTCTTTCAGTTCACCAAAATGAGCTAAACCTTCATGAACAACCAGCCTACAGGTTGTGCACCTTCCTTTGGCACCGCAGGCAAACATCCAATCTATCTGATGATCATGAATAATTTTGAGGATTGAGTCGTTAGATGGAGGAACATCAATGAGCGTATTATTCAGATTTCGGATCAGGATTTTGGGCATTATGCTTAATTTAACTTTGAAAAACTACCGTACATGCTTTATCAACTAAAACAGTCAGAAGTAGCTGCTGTAAGCCAGAAAATTGGCGAAACTATTTGCGATAAAACCTTTCAAAATTATACAAAAATTGACGGTGAGCATCTCATTTCCCTCACCAATTCCAGGCAGGTGAACTCCTTTATTATCCGGTCGCTATTTACTCAATGGCGAAAGGAAGTGGAGAAGCTGGAAAGTCCCTATTTCGACTTTAAGCATGAGAAGGTGCAAGAGGCTTTGAAGAACTTTATGAATGTGCTCTCGAATCACATCAGTATAGACAGAGCTAATTTGCAGCCAATTCTAAACCGAGCCATTGCCGACACCATTCTAATTTCTTTCGAACCAAAGGCTTTTTTAGAGTCGGTTTTAGATAGATCTCCCAAGCCTCAGGATTTCAAATTGCAGTTCAAATACATCAAGAATAATCGCGAGCTGTTTAAAGATTTGGTAGACCAAATTGGTGACTTCGATACTAAAGCCAGCATTCTTCAGGCCTATGACGAACTAGGCAAATCAGACAAGGAAGATATCGACCCGAAGACCTTTATGGAAAAGCTAAATTCAGAAGCCTTGCTGAATGACTTGTTCGAGGTGAAGGAAGAACCAAAACCAGAGCCGGAACCTGTGGTTGTTGAGGCTCCTGCAGAGGTTGCCAAACCAAAGCCTCAGTCTGTTGAGAAGCCTGTAGAAGAAAAGCATTCCACCACTTTGAATGATAGGTTTGAAAGCTCATCAAAGGGTCAAACCCTGGCTGAAAAACTTCAACGCAAGGTGAATAAATCAATCGAAGCCAGCTTAACCCTGAATGAGAAATTCATGTTCCAGAATAACCTTTTTCATGGAGACAATGCCAAGATGAAGCAGGCTTTTGCTGCTATCGATCAGGCCGAAAGTCTTCAGGATGCCCTAAACAAGGCCAATACTTTCAATGATGGTTGGGATATGGACAGCGAAGAAGTTGAAGCATTTATGGGGGTGTTGGAGCGCAGATTTGCGTAGGACTGTTATCAGTTAAACAGAAATTATCTAGGCTATGAATCCCCCTCAGAGTCTCCTGAAAGGGACTCTGAGGAATTTGGTTCATCAGAGTCCACTGCGTGAGACTCTGATGGAGGTGCTGTTTTTCTCTTGGAATTTGGGTTTTTGAATCTTGGAATTTCGTCCTTTAGTGTCGTGAAAGCACCTGTGCCCTGTGCATATCTATCTTCAGCAACACAAAAAGCATAATAGTAAACGACCAAAGCGATGATCCCCCATAACTGAAGAAGGGAAGAGGAATACCCACCACAGGAAAGAGGCCAATGGTCATGGCGATATTGATGGTGAAGTGGAAGAATATAATACTGGCTACGGAGTAACCATAAAACCGTGCAAACTTCGACTTCTGCCTTTCTGCAATAAAGACAATGCGTAAAATCAAAGCCAGGAAGAGGAAGATCATTACTGCACTTCCCAACCAGCCATGTTCTTCTGCCAGTGTACTAAAGATAAAGTCGGTGCTTTGCTCCGGTACATAACCAAACTTGGTTTGGGTTCCTTCCAAAAAGCCTTTGCCTGAAAAGCCTCCAGAGCCAATGGCGATTTTAGATTGTTCCAGATTCCAACCTTCTGCTTGAGGATCTACCAATTCTGGACGGAAAATGGCTTCAACTCGCTTTCTCTGATACTCGTAAATCACTTCATTCAGAATGAAATCTGTTGCCATCACAAAACCGGTTACCACAATGGCAATCAGGGCAACAGGAATAAGCCTTTTAGGTCTTTTCCATTGCATGACTGCTGCAATGAAAGTAACAGTTCCTATACCAATGAAAATGTAGTTTTCAGGGACCAGAAGAGTGAGTATGAATAGCACACCGATGGTGAATCCTAGAATAAGATAGATGGAGGGGAAGCCCTCGCGATACATTGGAATAACCAACGAGGCATAGATAATTACCGATCCAAAGTCGGGTTGGAGCATGATTAGACCAATGGGTAAGGCAAGGATTAAAAATGCCTTGATCTGCGAACTAAAGTCCGAAAGCTTAACCCCGGTTGATGAAACAAATCTCGCTAAAAGTAAGGCCGTGGCCATTTTGGTAAACTCAGCAGGTTGCAGCCTGAAAGAACCTATTTCGAACCAGGCTTTGGCACCATTTACTTCTCTACCGAATATGAGTACTCCGGCCAGAAGAAGTATCATGAGGCCATAATAGATTGGAGCAAAGGACTCGTAAATACGGAAATCGAGCAGGAGAATAACTAAAATGGGAACGAGAGCTACACCAATAAAAATGAGCTGTCTTCCACTATTAAGGCTAATGTCTAGAATACTTTGATCTGCGACAGGGTCATAAACCGATGCGAAAATGTTAAACCAACCCAGTGCTACTAGTATGAAATAAATAAATACTACTAGCCAGTCTAAGTCAGTAAAAAATCCACCCTCTCTTCTCAATTTATCAAATCTTCCAGGTACTTCTTCTCAGTAATATAATCCTCGAGGTAGAGTCTTCTTTTTTCTATGTATCCTCTGATGTACTTTTCTATGATCAAGCTGGCCGTTACCCCAGAGGCTCTTCCTCCCCAACCGGCATTTTCAGTATAAACAGCAATAGCAATTCTTGGATTTTCTGCTGGTGCGAAGGCCATAAATACGGAGTGATCGAGTGTTTCGTCTTTCTTACCGTTTTCAGCAGTACCTGTTTTACCGGCAATAGTAATGTCTGGAATAACAGCTCTTTGAGCAGTACCCTTCACTGCTCTAACCATTCCTTCAATGATGGCGGGGTAATATTCATCTCCTTTTCCGGTGAAGTGTGTCTCAAATTCCAGTTTGGTCTTCTCTCCGTTTTGTTCAATCTCCTTGACTAAATGAGGGGTAATATAGTAGCCTCTATTAGCAATGATGGCTGCTAAGTTCGCTACCTGAAGAGGAGTTACTAATAGTTCTCCTTGACCAATAGAAAGAGAGAAAACAGTACTATAAGCCCAACTTCCTTTTTCCTTGGGATACATTCTGTCATAGTATTCGGTATCAGGCACCAAACCAGCTTCTTCCCCTCTGATGTCTAACCCAAGTTTATTACCAAAACCGAATTTTCTTACTGCTTCGGCCCATTGATCCATTCCAAGATGGCTATCGGTAAAATAACTTTCGGCCCTACCTTGAACCACAATCCTTCTCATTACTTCATGGAAGTAATTATTGGAGGAAAGCTCAATTCCTCTGGTCACATCATACATGCCGGCAGGAGCATGATCACCAATTTTCCCAAGGGTTACCTTCATTTTTTCATCGGTGGTGATTACGCCTTCATCCAAGGCAATTAGGGCTTGAACCGTTTTGAAAATAGAACCCGGAGGATATTTCGCTTGAATGGCTCTATTGAACAGAGGTGCGGTGGTATCATTCTTAATCTGTTCGAAATACTTACCGAAGTTTTTACCGGCTAGCAAATTTGGATCATAAGATGGTGCTGAAACCATTACCAAGACTTCTCCTGTGGCCGGATCGATAGCTACCACGCTACC
>JABXIP010000512.1 GCA_013373005.1 Cytophagia bacterium
AAATTCCAGCTTTGATCGAAGTTGATCTCTCTTTGATCATTATCTCTTCCTATACCGATGTAGTCTACCAGTCTTGCCTGAACATCACCGTAAACATTCAGTTTGTCAGTCAACTGATAATTGGCCTTTAAGTACACATTGCCATCCCTCTTTTGAGAGCTATTTTCATAGTATCTCTGTCGTATTTGATTACCACCTGCATATCGCATCCAGATAATCTCTCCAAAGTGAAGCCCTTTATACTCATTCAAACCTCCTCCAAGAGTTACTTGTAGCTTATCCTTTTCAAAATTAAGGTCGAACACACCACCATAGAACTCATTATCCAGCCATCTCCTGCGAACAAGATCCGTAGCCGATATTGTAGCCCCACCTATTCCAATAGTCGGTAGGCCGTAATTAGAGAGTCTATCATCATAGCGATACTCTTCAAAGTACCCTGAACCCAAAGTCCAATGGCCTGCTACATTCAGATTCAATTGATCATTAAACTCATGGCTAATATGCAGTTGATTATGATCCTGACCGTAATTATCTACCTGATTGTCGTAGAGGTAAAAATTGAATTTTCTATCAGAGAATCTAAGATTATCTGCCTGTTGAGTAGTGAAACCATTGTTAGCCATTAATTGAAGAATTCCAATGTAGTTTCTCTCCAAAACAGCTTCCGGCACTCCATACCAGCTTTGGTAAGTAACCTCATTACCACTGAAGTGAGTAAGCTTTACAGATGTTTTATCTCCAAAGTATCCTCCTGATAGATAATAAGACTTAAGGTCTGAAGAAGCTCTTTCTATGTATCCATCTGATTGAATTTTAGAGAGTCTTCCTTCAAATGCCCATCTGTCTTTCATTAGGCCTGTGGAGAAAGTAGCATTGTATCTTTTGGTATTGTAGCTACCATAACTTATTCCTGCAGTGGCTTTGGGTTCAACACTCAAACCATTGGTGAGAATGTTAATAGAAGCCCCGAAAGCACCCGCACCATTAGTAGAAGTTCCAACACCTCTTTGAATCTGAATATCAGAAACTGATGAGGCGAAATCTGGCATATTCACCCAGAAAGTACCCTGCGACTCCGAATCATTAATCGGAATACCATTCACAGTCACATTGATTCTGGTAGGGTCTGTGCCTCGAATTCGGATTCCAGTATACCCCACTCCTGCTCCGGCATCTGAAGTAGTTACCACAGATGGTGTCCAGTTGAGCAGAAAAGGCAGATCCTGTCCGGCATTTTGCTTTTCAATCTCTTCAGCACTTACATTAGTATAGGTGGTTGGCGTGTTTTCAGTAGCCCTGGTTCCTGTAACCACCACATCATCTAATTTGGTGGAACTTGGAGCCATTTGAAATGACACCTGCTGCGCTCCGGAAAAATTAATTTCCCTTTCTATGGTTTCATAGCCAATCATTCTAACTACTACCTTGAACGTACCGGAAGGAACGGTCTTAAAGAGAAATTCTCCATTCCTGTCAGTAGCAGAAAGTTTGTTCAGTGACTCAATAATCACATTGGCACCATAAATAGGAACTTCGGTCTCGCCATCGGTTACCCGACCCGAAAACCTGTTTTGACCCCAAAGGGTTGTTGCTGCCAACAGTAATGTTGACACAAGCATTAGCTTTTTCATAAAATAATTTAATGGTTCAAACTAGGAAAGCCAAGGGGTAGCTCTCCACACCTT
This sequence comes from Cytophagia bacterium, assembly GCA_013373005.1. GTDB lineage: Bacteria > Bacteroidota > Bacteroidia > Cytophagales > Cyclobacteriaceae > Roseivirga. The sequence continues at coordinate 1,689 of JABXIP010000512.1, forward strand.
GTCTGACCATACCTCCCTGCGGCAGCATTACCTGCATCAGGTTCAATGGGTATAATCTCAGCCCGTTATTTCATCCCAAAACACTTCTTAGGAAGGGCACCCCTTACTATAAAACAAAACTAGTAACGATTGTTTAGAAAACCAGAAATATCAGAGAATAGAGTTTACCTTTTGAATAGCGGTCTCTAAACGCTCGCGCTCATCTCCCTGAATCACAGCATATAAGACACCTGATTCCTTCAAGGCTTGCTCATATAAATGAAATAACTCAGGCCTCTTCTCCGGGGTTTCTCTGAGCGGATCTTCTTCATAGGGTATATCGAAGTGCGTGAGGAAATATAAATTCGCCTGATTCATACTCAACTGCTGGAGAATCCATGGGTCGCAGTTTCCGTATTTAAATTCGCTCCAGATTTTGATTACGAAAAGGTCGGTATCTAGAAATAATGAATCTTTAGCCTGCCTTCTGGCCTTCCTCTCAGCATCTAGTTGACCTTTTGCAATAGAGATCAGATCTTCTTGATTATATGGCCTACCTAAATCGGATAGAAACTCCCTGGCATATTCAGGTACCCAAATTGAATTGAAATGCTCGGCCAAACCTTTGGCCAAAGTAGTTTTGCCGGTACTTTCCGGTCCCACAATTCCTACAGTTAACATTTATTCTCAGTTGAGGTTGAGATTCTGACTTTTCTTCCAGGCCAAATAGCCTGCTACCGCCATAACGATATATACCAGATAAAGTACAGAATAAAAGTAGAGTTCTTTATAAAAATAGACGCCTGTCGCCAAAATGTCTATGCCAAACCAGTAATACCAGTTGTCTATCTTTTTTCTGGCGGTAAGCCACATGGCTGTTACACTGAGCATTGAAGTGGCACTATCCCAATAAGGGAGGCTAGCTGGTTCAACCCCATCGAACCAATTAGGTATTGCAATGAGAAATTTTCCAAATACATAAACCATCACCCCGGTAACACCCAATATCACGAGTGCCGGTTTAAGCTTCAGACTGGTAACAGGTACTTCTTCCTGATTGGCCTTATTCTTCCCTTTGACCCAATAAACCCATCCATAAATATTAAGGACTAGGTAAAAAATATGCAGCAGAAGATCTCCGTAGAGTCTTGCTTGCCAGAAAACGAACAGTGAAACAACGGTATATAGAATGCCAAATGGCCAGGTAAGTATATTTTCCTTGATCAGATAATAAACTGCCAATAGACCTGTAACGAGTGCTACAATTCCCCAAAAGTCTAACTCTGTGATTGAGTTGACAATTTGTTGCCATATCTCGCTTAGGTGCATGGCGCCAAAGATATGATTAATTGGTATATTTCGTTGATTGAAAAAGTGTGTATGGAAATGTACAAGGTAATAGCGGCTTTGATTATAATTCTGTGGGTGTTTCCGTTGATGACATCTGCACAAGAGCAGGAATACAACGTAGAAACAGAGAGTGTCTCAGGATATGTTGATAAGATTCTGAACGGCCCGATTACCAAGGAAGGGCTTAAGAGAATGCCCTATAAAATCTGGTTTAACACCAACTACAAAACCTATATAGTAGATACCGAAACCCTTAAGAACATAAAGAAAAAGAGTCTCAAGGGAGTGCAAATAAAAGCCTTTATGGGCACTTGGTGTCACGACAGTAATCGGGAAATCCCCAGACTCATGCGAGTTTGCGAAGAGCTGGGTATATATGATCAACTGGAGCTATATGCCTTAGATGTTGATAAAACCAGCAGATTGGAGAAAGAAAAGGGCTGGGATATCAGAAAAACGCCAACCATTATATTTTTGCGCAATGGAGAAGAAATTGCTCGAATTTTAGAAGAGCCTGAAATCTCCTTTGAACATTCTATGGAGCTCATATTCAACCAATAATGCTAACTAACCAAAAAGACTTTTTCAACCTACCTGATGACATTACTTACTTGAATTGCAGCTACATGTCGCCCATGCTCAGAAGCGTGGCCGAAGTAGGTGCAAGATGTCTTTATGGTAAGGACGACCCGACCTCTGTTAAACCTGAAGACTTTTTCAAAAACACTTCAGCATTAAGGACAGAATTTGCCAAACTCATCAATGCCGGTTCTGAAAAGAACTGCGCCATTGTACCATCGGTTTCTTATGCCCTGGCCAATGTGGCCAAAAACCTAAAGGCTGGAAAAGGAGATAATATTGTGATTGCCGATGAGCAGTTTCCAAGCAATGTGTATGCCTGGAAAGAGCTGGAAAAGGAAAAAGGAATTGAGCTGAAATATGTTGCTGCACCAAAGGTAAAGGAAGGTAGAGGTAAAGCCTGGAATGAAAGCATTTTAGAGGCCATTGACCCCAACACTAAAATGGTGGCCACCGGTCATGTGCATTGGGCTGATGGCACCAAATTCAACCTGAAGGCCATTCGGAAAAGAGCCGATGAAGTTGGCGCCATTCTGGTGATTGATGGAACGCAGTCTATTGGTGCGCTTCCTTTCGATGTGCAAGAATTCAGACCAGATGCAGTAGTGGCCTCTGGCTATAAATGGTTGATGGGGCCTTACGCAACCGGTGTTGCCTATTTTGGGGAGTACTTCAGAGATGGCAGACCGATTGAAAATAACTGGATGAATCGCTTGAACAGCGAGGATTTCCGAAACCTGATCAACTATCAGGACGAATATCAGCCAGGTTCCATTCGCTATGAAGTTGGAGAAAGCGCCAACTTTATTCTCACTCCAATGCTTACCAGAGCCATTCAGCAGGTAAATGAGTGGGGACCAGAAAACATTCAAGCTTACTGCAAGAACTTAACCGCTCCATACCTGAAAGAATTGAAAGAAATGGGCATTCAGGTGGAAGATGCAGACTACAGGGGTGAACATCTCTTAGGCCTAAGGCTTCCTGAGCAAATGGACATTGAAACTGTAAGAAAGAATTTCGAAGCTCAACGAATCTTTGTTTCTATCCGAGGAAATTCAATCCGAGTATCTCCACATTTATATAATTCTGAGATAGACCTTCAAAGACTAGTAGATTCATTTCGAGTAAAAACCATGACCTAAAACACAAACAATCAACAGATATGCTCACACGATTATTCATCTTCTTGACACTTGTCCTTCTTTTCAACGCCTCTAGTTTTGGGCAAGTCAGAGAAACAAAAACTTTCAGGGATTTTCCAAAAGAAGTAACTCTTGAGCATTCAAAAGTCAAGATAAACGAAGCATTGACTCCCTCAACTATCCATCTGCTCGATAATGTTGTGATTTTAGTTGACCAAAAGTCAGACCCGGCCATCCATTTTTACAACATAAATGATTGGTCTTTAATGAGCAGCTACGGAAAAAAAGGAGATGGTCCGGCTGAAGTTAAGATCCCAAAATTTCATGGGCAGTTTGAACAAGAAAACAACAAAACCTACCTATGGTTCTCAGACTTCCGATCAACCAAACTTCTAAAGTTGGGATTGAAGGATATGATTGAGAATATCGATACTGAACCGGTCATCTCTTACAAAATGCCTTATGAGGTCGGCATGCTTTACGATGATATCTATGCCCTCTCTGACACAGAGTTTTTTGGAACTGTCGAGGGCAACGTAGTTGATTTTACAGGTGAGAACTCAGGGCGGTTCTTCATTGCAGATATCAAGAAAAAGTCTCTCAACTGGATCCCTAACTTCCCAACTCAAAGTTTGAAAACCCCACCTGAAAAAGTGGGATACCTTTATTCATCGAACACAATATTGAATAAACATACCCATCAGATAGCCTCTGCAATGAAATACTATGACAGAATAGACATTATTGACTTGAAAAAGAACAGTGTTTTAACTATTGTTCAAGAAGATAAAACTGAACTAACGGAGGTTGATTTAAATGACAAAAAACATCTCATTCCACTCAAAACCCGAAGTTTTTATGGTGGGGGTTATAGCTCAGAAAACTATATGTATTTCTGGTACCTGGACACCACAGTTCAACAGGGTGTTGATTTTTACAATGTCAAAACCTCTGATTATCCCAATAGAACCCTCCATATATTCAATTGGGCGGGTGAGCCCATTCTTAAGGTTCAATTAGACAAACACAACCTAGGCTCATTCTTTGTCGATGAAAATTCATGGATGCTCTATGCCATTGATCATGATCCTGTGAACGAAGACGAAGTTATCGTTAGCTACCAACTTCCAAACCTGAATAAAAAGTAGCTCCAACCCCATTTTTAAGCAATTGAAATTTATTTGTTGAAACATACTTTTTTCAATCCCTCAATCTCTGTACTTTTGTCCGGCAAATAAAACCAAGTATTTATTTGCTATGCCACTCGATACTGACAAATTCCTCTTTGAAGCACTAACCTATGACGATGTGCTTCTTCTACCGGGTTATTCCGAAGTTTTACCAAGAAATACGGTTACCAAAACTCTGCTGACCAGAAATATTCAATTGAATATTCCTTTGGTTTCTGCAGCCATGGATACTGTAACCGAACACAAGCTGGCCATTGCTATGGCGCTTGAAGGAGGCTTGGGTTTCATTCACAAAAACATGACTGTAGAACAACAGGCCTTGCAGGTAAGAAAGGTAAAGCGTTCTCAAAGTGGAATGATACTCGACCCGATTACCCTCCATGTTGACAGCACAGCCCGTGAAGCGGAGCTAATTATGCGCGAAAACAAGATTGGAGGTATCCCTGTTGTGGACGGAGACAAATACCTGGTAGGTATTGTAACCAACCGCGATATGCGTTTTATCAAAAACATGACAACTCCGGTTCGTGAGATCATGACTAAGGACAACCTCATTACAGCCAAAATGGGAATCAGTCTCGATGAAGCCGAAGGTGTTTTAGAGGAATACAAAATTGAGAAGCTTCCTATCATTGATGATAAAGGAAAGCTAACCGGACTCATCACCTACAAGGATATCCTGAAAAACAGAAACCGTCCAAATGCCTGTAAAGATGAATTCGGTAGACTAAGAGTTGGCGCAGCTGTTGGGGTTACTCCAGATATTGATGAAAGAATTCAGGCTTTGGTAAATGCCGGAGTGGATGTGGTAAGCATAGATACTGCGCATGGTCATTCAAAAGGTGTTATCGACACTGCTAAAAGAATTAAGAAAGCCTATTCAGACCTAGATGTTATTGTCGGCAACATTGCTACAGCAGAAGCAGCAAAAGCTTTGGTTGATGCTGGAGCCGATGCAGTGAAAGTAGGTGTAGGACCAGGAAGTATTTGTACTACCAGGATTATTGCTGGCGTTGGTATGCCTCAACTCTCAGCCGTTTATGAATCGGCTAAGGCTATTGCAGGTAGCGGTGTTCCGGTAATTGCCGATGGTGGCATTCGTTATTCTGGCGATGTGGTGAAAGCCATTGCAGCCGGAGCAAGCACCATTATGATTGGCTCGCTTCTAGCAGGAACCGAAGAAGCTCCTGGCGAAGTAATTCTTTATGAAGGAAGAAAATTCAAGTCTTACCGAGGCATGGGCTCAGTTGAGGCCATGGAAGATGGTTCTAAAGACCGTTACTTCCAGGATGCTGAAGATGACATCAAAAAACTCGTTCCTGAAGGCATAGTAGGCCGAGTACCTTATAAAGGCTTGGTTCAGGAAGTACTTTACCAGATTGTTGGTGGTCTTCAGGCAGGTATGGGCTATTGTGGTGCAGCAGATATTGAAGCCATGCAACAAGCCAAGTTTGTAAAAATTACAGGAGCCGGTGCAAGAGAAAGCCACCCACACGATGTATTTATCACTCGTGAAGCTCCTAATTATAGTAGGTAAAAATTATTTAAAATGAATATAAAGGCTGTCAGCTCTTGAAGAGCTGACAGCCTTTTTTTATTGACTTACACACCCCCTTTAAGCAGAAACAGAATCCCAAAAGCAAAAAAAGCCACTCCTTCCGAAGTGGCTCTTCTATTTTATAAAATCTAGTGTCTAATATCTGACTTCTAGATTCTGATATCAATTATCCCTGCTGAGCAGTAGCCTCTGCCTTAGCGGCAGCTTTAGCTCTTGCAGAAGCCTGCTCCTTATCAGCAGCAGCTCCAAGAGATTTCTTAGTTAAGTCAACTACAGTTGGTGTAGCGATAAATACTGAAGAGTATGTACCCACCAAAATACCAATCAACAAAGCGAAAGAGAAACCTCTCAGTACTTCACCACCGAAGATCAATAGAATCAACACCACAATCATAGTAGTTGCCGATGTAATCAATGTACGGCTTATAGTTGAGTTGATAGAGATATTGAAAGTGTTGATCAAATCTTTAGAACCCTTCAATTGAAGCGTCTCACGAATACGGTCAAACACTACCACGGTATCGTTTATTGAGTAACCAATAATGGTTAGCAATGCTGCAATAAACACCTGATCAATCTCAAACGAGATTCCGAACCAGCCTGCAATGGCAAAGGCCGACATTACAATGAATGCATCGTGGATCAAGGCTACAATCGCACCAAGTGAGAACTGCCATCTTCTAAACCTGATGAGAATGTAAATGAAGATTGCAAGGATCGACAAACCAAAGGCCTCAAAAGACGACTTCTTAATGTCATCGGCAATGGTTGCTCCTACTTTAGACGATGCCACAATAGTGAATTGTCCATCTTTCAAGTCTACCGTTCCATCAATGAAAGTTTTTCCGGTAGCTTCTGCCAAACCGGTGGTCAAGGCATCTTTAACTGCCTGATCAGCCTCAGTAGATTCTTCATCAACTCTGTAAGAGGTTGTGATTTTAAGAATATTGCTGGCATCATAAGTTTTCACCTCTACACCATCTTCGGTAAATACACCTGCAGAAAGAGCCGTTTTAACATCTGAAGCCACCATTGGCTGATCGAACTGAACTACATAAGAACGACCACCTTTAAAGTCAACACCGAGTCTCAAACCACTAGTAGCAAGAGCTGCAATACCAATAACGATCACGATAGAAGAGATCATGTAAGCCATTCTTCTCTTACCAAGGAAGTCGATGTTAACGTTAGTCAACCAACCCTTAGATAGAGGCGTTTCGAAAGAAATCTTGCTTTCGTTGCCCTTCTTAGTCATCCAGGTAACAATTACTCTGGTAATGAATACTGCAGAGAAGAATGAACAGATAATACCAATGATTAGGGTAATGGCGAAACCTTTGATAGGTCCTTGGCCCAACCAGAACAAGATAATACCTGTTAATAAAGTAGTAACGTTGGCATCAATAATTGAGCTGTATGCTTTCTGATAACCAGAATTAATCGCTTGAAGCAATGGCACTCCATCTCTCAATTCCTCACGGATCCTTTCGAAAATCAGTACGTTGGCATCAATCGACATACCGATGGTTAGTACAATACCTGCAATACCCGGAAGCGTTAATGCCGAACCAATGTTGGCCAAAATTCCAAGAATGAAGAAGATGTTGAACAACAAAGCTACGTTGGCAACAAGTCCACCCTTAGAGTAATAGAAAACCATGAACACTACAACAATCAGCAATCCAGCAACAATTGAAGTTACACCTTGAGCCTGTGCTTCTTTACCCAAAGTAGGTCCAACCACAGCCTCCTCAACAATTCTTGTTGGAGCAGGAAGTGAACCAGCCTTTAGAATATTCGATAAATCTTCTGCCTCTTCCTGAGTAAAGTTTCCTGAGATTGAAGAACTACCATTAGCGATCTCACCTTGAACAGTTGGTGCTGTATACACATAGTTATCAAGTACGATAGCAATCTGACGGCCAATATTCTGAGCGGTAAGATTCTTCCACTTCTTAGCACCAACGGTATTCATATTCATGCTTACAGCCGGTCTTGCTCTATCGTCCAAAGACTGTCTTGCATCAGTCACTACTTCACCTGTTAGAGGAGCCTCTCCTCTTGATGATTTAATAGCATACAACTGTAGTAATTCAGTATCTGGTGCTGGTTTAACAGCCCATTTGAAAGCCAAGTTTTGAGGAATTAACCTTCTTATTCTTTCATTTTTGAAAGCTCTATTGATAGTTCCTGTATCTGCCAGATTAAAGTAGAACCCAGCGTATTGGTATGGCTGAATTAAGCCATAAAAGCCTTTACCTCCACTAGCATCAAGACTATTCGGATCTGTAGCAGTTGTATCTGCTTCAGCCAATTGAGCCTCTAAAGAGTTAGATGGAGTCTCAGATGGGCTTGCAGTAAGTTCAGTGTTAAGACTAGTGCCTTTTGCCTCGTTTTCAAGTCTGATCATCTCGTCATTGATGGCACTTAGTGTTGAAGTAATTTCTCCTGGCTCATATACTTCCCAGAACTCCAACTTAGCCACACCTTGCAATAGCTTTCTTACCCTTGCAGGGTTATCTACACCAGGAAGTTCAATCTGAATTCTTCCTGTTCCCTGAATTCTTTGAATATTCGGTTGTGAAGTACCGAAACGGTCAACCCTTGTTCTAAGAATTTGGAAGGCTCTGTCAATGGCTTGGTCAACTTCTGTGTTGATCACATCCATTACTTCAGCATTGGTAGACTCGAAGCTGATTTTGCCTCTGTTGGCAGCATTAGCAAATACTCTGCTCAATCTACCTTCAGGAGCTACTTCATTCCAAGCTTCTTCGAATAACTGAGCATAAGAAGCCTGGCTATTTCTTTGGCGCTCAGAAGCTAATTCTAATGCTCTTTGGAAATCAGCATTCTGACTGTTACCAGAAAGCCCTTTGATAATCTCAACAGGAGAAACTTCCAAAGTAACGTGCATTCCACCCTGAAGGTCAAGACCAAGATTCAACTCCTGCTCCTTAACATCTTTATAAGTGAATTCTGCACCCAAAATATTGAGCACAGGCTCCATCCAGATAGAGTCCAGATAAGCTTGTTTCTTTTGCTGGTCAATGATTCCAGCATCATCTTTAGCGTATTCAATGGCATCGGCCTGAATACCTCTAGAGAAGAAGGTAATTGACAAATAATACACGCACAAGGCCGTGATTATGATTGTCAAGAAGACAATGGTATTCTTATTTTTCATTTTTATTATAGTGTTTTTCGCAAAAATTGGGGTAATAAATAGAGGAGAGCGTAGGCTCTCAGATTCCGAAACAGACGCTTAACTAGGGAGCGTTAGGCGATATAATCTGACGGAAAAGGGTCTTATAAAAAGGCGAATCACTTAAAGGAACATCCGACACAGGATGGTCTGCATCAACTGATTCAAACTCTATTTCTGCTAAAAGAATGGCCTGAAAAGGCTCTAAAGAAATACCGCTAATGGGCAAAAGGGCATCGCAAGTGTATTCATATACCACCTCATGATCTTGCTGAGGAGTGTCTTCATCCTGATCTGCTTGCTCTTGCTGATCCGGAGTCTCCTCGCATTGCACATTCACAACCTCCTGGGTAACAACGAAAACAGCCACGAAAAGACCCAGCAAGAACACGAGGCCCTGCTTAAGTTTTTTTATGTAGTTGCTGTTTTTCATAATGAGGTGACAAATGTAGCAATTGATGTGAGAAAATCACCTTTTCACAGGTATTTTCGACTGAATGACTGCTTTTACCACATCTAGGGCACTATCGAAGCCGGTATTGTTGGGAACAATGAGGTCGGCAGTCTCTTTATAGGGAGCAATATACTTCTGAAAAGAGGGCATAATATGGTTCTCATACTTATAAAGAACATCATCAGCATCGTAGCCTCTTTCTTCTCTATCTCTCTTTAATCTGCGTTGAAGTTTGATGTAGTCCTTCGCATCTATGAAAATCTTGAGGTCGATCAGTTCAGCAATTTTCTGATAGTGGAAAATGAAAATACCTTCTACCAAAATAACCGGAGCCGGCCTTCTGATAATCTTCTTCGGAACAACATTAGGGTTGTTGAAGGTATACTCTTCCTTTTCAATCTCCTTACCTTCGCTCAAAGCCTTTAAATCACTGGCAAAATGCTCATAGTCGATAGACTCCGGCCGGTCGAAATTATGCTGCCCGTTCTTATCCACCAATTGAAACTCTCGAGGCATATAGTAGTCATCTTGCGAAACGCAAGTGACCGTCTTAGCATCGAAGCTTTTCTTCAGCTGATTTAGAAACAAAGTTTTACCTGATCCACTTCCACCGGTAATGCCAATGATGTATGGTTTTTCCATTGTGCAAATTTAGAAAGGCTATTTAATTATGAGGTGCTTTTTAAGAATTGAACGAGTTTTTCCAGCGCTCTTTTTCTATGACTTATAGTATTCTTTACCTCTGAAGATAGTTCCGCAAAAGTCTGGTCGTATCCTTCAGGAATAAAAATGGGGTCATAACCGAATCCATCCGCCCCAGACATTTCAGACGCAATCTCTCCTTCCACAATTCCTTCGAACTGACTCAACTGACCATTGGATGAAATATAAGTCATTACCGCTCTAAACCTTGCTTGTCTGGAATCTTCAGGGTTCAATTCGGAAAGCACCTTTTGCATATTGGCGACAGCATCTCTAGACCCTGAATAGTGTGCTGTATGCACTCCGGGTTTGTTACCCAAGGCAGAAACTTCTAGTCCTGAATCATCTGAAAAAACAGGAATTTGAAATCTATCGAAGATATACTGAGCTTTCTCCTGAGAGTTTTCTTCTAAGGTTTCATGGGTTTCAGGAATGTCTTCTGAAAAGCCAATATCTGTAAGCGACAGTAATTCAATACTGTCGCCAACAATCTCTCTTACCTCCTGAAGCTTATGGGCATTGTTGGTGGTGAAGCAGATTTTCATATCGGAAAGATATTATCTGATGTCCACCACAGTTACATCGAACAGAAGCACAGAACTGGCAGGAATGCTACCCTGTCTTCTGGTTCCATAACCATACTTAGATGGAATGAATAGCGTAGCGCTTGCTCCTTTATTCAATTCTTGAAAGCCGAGTTCCCATCCTCGCACTACCGTTCCGGCTCCAATCACAAAATCGAATGGTCCTTTACCTGCAGAGGTATCAAACTCAGTGCTGTCTAGCAGATACCCTTTGTAATGAGCAAATACTGACTCAGCAACCTTGGCATTATCTCCCGTTCCTGGCTGAGTAATTAGGTAGTATATACCGGTTTCGTCTATCTCTTGTGCGGAGAGATTATTCTCCTGCAAATAGTCCTCAATAAGTTGCTTGTCAATGGCCAACTGCTCCTGCTCATCAAACACATCTTCTGTCTGGCAGCCCATAAAAGCTGCTAAAACAAACACCAACAAAAACTTAATTCTATTCATTTCTTAAAAATCAACTACTTCAATATCAAATACTAAAACAGAGTTAGGAGGAATTGGCCCACCATCGTTTCTAGCGCCATAAGCGTACTGAGAAGGGATCAATAGTTTGGCTTTACCACCTTTATCTACTTTTGGAATTCCAAGATCCCAGCCTTCAATTACCTCTCTGTTGCCAAGGGTGAATTCATAAGGAGCATATTCTCGCTGCTCGTAGTACAAATCGTTTGCTTTCGCTAGTTCCTCATCGCTAGTGTCAATAAGTGTACCATCCAAAAGTCTAACGCTGTAGTCTACCTTTACCTTATCACCTTTTTGTGGAAACTCTCCGTTACCTGCCTCTAAAGTTACAACGGCAATACCTTCATCCGTGGTAGTAGCCTCTAAATTATTGTTAACAAGGTAATCTTCTATTATCCCACGGTCTGTCTCTCTTTGCTTAGCCTGAAACTTCTCAATAAACGCAGCTTCAGTACCAACATCATTCACCTTGATGTTCCACACAATTACCTTGGTACTATCCTCAGGCATAACGGGGTAACCGGTTAAGCCGGCATATTCTGTAAAAGCCATTTCAATCTGAACACTATCTCCAGGGCCGCAAAGCTGAAATACCTCAGAAAGGTTAGGAGGAAGGCTAGTAGCAGGGTCTAAGAAATAGCCAGGATCATTTCCAGAATCATAAAGAACAGAATCGCCCAAAGTATGGGTCATCACTACATTCATAATATCTCCTTCGCCAGCTCTTTTATCGCTTCCTTCTGAAAGCTTTCTGTATTTCAAACCTGACTCTAACTCAATAAATTCTGGCGTTTTATTACACGCCAATGCTGTCACCAGCACAAGTGCTGTTAACATTAAACCCTTAATAGTTCTCATATTTTTCTTGATTCTTCTTCTAATTGACTGGCATACTCAGGAAGTATGCTTTTGAATAATTTGATGGTCTCATCCAGACTCAACTCCACTCTTCCTCCGGCAGCATTTTTATGCCCTCCTCCATTGAAAAATCTTCCGGCAATTTCATTGGCAGGAAAATCTCCGATAGACCTCAGCGAAATCTTCACCTTTCCATCGGACTCCTTGAAAAGTCCGGCCAAGGTAATACCTTCAATAGAAAGCGCATAATTAACTAGCCCTTCCGTATCGCCCGTCTTGGATTCGTATTTAGCCAACTCCTCCTCAGTAATGGCAAAGTAAGCCACTCTGTACTCAGGCATCACTTTCAGGTTCTCGCTAAGCGCATAGCCCAAAAACCTGAGTCTGTTCAAAGAGTTCTTGTCGTAGATGTTTTTTGAAACACGACTGTTGTCTGCTCCTTTCTCAATAAGCTTGGCCACCACCTCATGAACATTCTTGGTAGTGTTCGGGTGTCTAAACCCTCCCGTATCCGTCATAATACCGGCATAAAGGCATTCAGCAATATCCTTATCGATTAAGGCCTCATCGCCAAGTGCCACAATAAGCTCATAACATAGCTCACAGGTAGCAGCAGCTTCTGTACTCCAGTATTGAAAGTCTGAAAAATCTTCAGGATCCAGGTGATGGTCTACATTCACCTTAAAGCCTTTGGCCGACCTCACCATTTCTCCCAGCTCATTGATTCTACTCAACACTGAAAAATCTAAGGCAAAAATAATATCGGCAGCATTTACCCAAGCTTCGCAATCTTCCGGCTTCTCTTCAGTGAAAATTTTCACCTGATCGTTGCCCTTCATCCAGTGAAGAAACTCAGGATAAACAGAAGGTGTAATAACCGTCACCTCATGTCCGAGTTTGAGCAGATAATTGGCCATACCCAACGAAGAACCTAAGGCATCGGCATCAGGCTTATCGTGCGTAGTGATTACGATTTTGGAGGGATTAGCGAGCTTTTCTTGTAGTAGTCTGATCTCTTGCATGCAATCAATAACCCAGAGGGTCTTTGAAAGGAGGGCAAATTTGACAAGAAATGTTTTACTAAACAATGCTAGCCCTTGATTATCTGATTATTAAGAAATTAAAAGAAATGAAGGCAGGCAGGGTAAATCGAAATTATCTTCTATTTTTGCGACCGAATTTTGAAACGCAACGATTTAAACGAAATAAAAATGGCGGCAAACAGAACATTTACAATGATTAAGCCTGATGCAGTAGCTGATGGCAACATAGGAGGAATTTTGAAAATGATTGAAGACGCAAGCTTCAAAATCATTTCTATGAAGTACACTAAACTTTCTGCTGAATTGGCTGGAAAATTCTATGCTGTACACAGCGAAAGACCATTCTACGGTGAATTGGTTGAGTATATGTCTTCAGGACCAATCGTTGCTGCTATTCTTGAAAAAGACAACGCGGTTGAAGATTTCAGAAAATTGATTGGTGCTACTAACCCAGCCGATGCTGCTGAAGGAACCATCAGAAAACTGTATGCTAAGTCAATTGGCGAAAATGCAGTTCACGGTTCTGACTCTGACGAAAACGCAGAAATTGAAGGTAACTTCTACTTCAGCCAGTTCGAGAGATTCTAATCAAAAGATTAAAGGAATTTTAAAAGCGCTTTGACCTTAGGTTGAAGCGCTTTTATTTTTTCCACCACTTCGGAATCAACAAAACTCCGGCAATCAGATAAGGATAGTAAGTGGAAAACCTCCACAATAGGCTGGAAATAAAGGTGTACTTGCCTCCAAAATCTTCATAGAAAATGGAGAAAATGAATTCAGCTGTTCCTGCATTTCCCGGAGAGGGAGAAACCAGCATCACAATCCACATTGTCAAGTGTCGGCCAAGCATCAGGAGTTGGTTTGAAAATGATAAATCGACAAAGCCATTTACCCAGACATTCACCAGCGCAAACTTGAATACCCAGATGACATAGGTGATTATCAAAAGCTTCAACCAATAACCGAAAGACTGCCCTTTGAGCACCTGAGAAGCCAGAATTAGCTCATCGCTTTGCTTCAATACCTGAGTCTTCCATTTCCGAAGATATTTGATCTCCATTAATATAGAAAGCAGCTTACGCACCGTCTTGGGAAAGAACAGCAATGCAGATAGCATAAAGACAGTGTAAAAAACAACTGAAAAATAGCTGAGCCAAAACACCTTGCTCACACCTGTTTGAAGAAAGGAGTTGGTGGTTTCCACAACCGGAAAAACCGCGCCATGTGTCAACCAAATCACTAAAGGAGAGGCTGTGAGAAAGAAAAGATTATCAAGAATTGCCAGCAACAAGGTATAAGCCAATGCCTTACCAAAAGGCTGACCTTCTTTAAAAATGATGAATACCAAAACCGCAGCTGCCCCGAGAACAGGTGGAGTAACTGCTATAGCAAACTCCCAAAGCAGCACTATTCGTATAGCCGGATAAACACCCACTGT
>JABXIP010000072.1 GCA_013373005.1 Cytophagia bacterium
AAGGCAATTTCCTGTAGCCATGTTTGGCAATGGTCTCGCCTGAGGTATCGAAATAGATTCTTACTTTATCTTCCTTCCAGTAGATATGGATGACCGTTTTGTCTCTGTCGGGACCCGAATTGGGACGGCTACCAGTCTTCTCTTTCATGCGGTCGGCAATCGCATCCTTTACCCGAACATTGGCGAATCTATCATCAAGAATCGTATCATTCTTCACATAAGAGGTAATGGAGAAATAACCGTCATTCTCCAGGTAATTCTCCCAAGGAATAGCCTTGATGCGTTTATATAACTCATCCGCATTATTCGCTTTGAACCGCTGTATTTGAAATAGCACTCTACTGGCAGTTCTCAGTTGCATATTCAGCCTAAGACAATCGTCAATATAACCCTCTACCTCCACCTCAGAAATAGCGGTAGACTTCACCTCGAAACCAAGGGCTTCAACCTCTTTGGCCAACCAAGGGCTTTGCTGAGGAAAACAGGTAATAACTATGGCCGATTTATAGGGAAAGACTGAACTCATTAAGGCGAAATACGGAAGAAATGATGGATTAAAAAAACCGTCTAATGCCATTCCCACGATCCCGATAATTATTGGGATGAATCTATTAATCTGGATATATGAGGGATTTATTGCTAATGAGCAGTCTGGCTTTGTTTTCCATCTTGAGCTTGCCGAAAGATCGGCCGATCCCTCGCAAACTCGGGAAGAAAAGCCCCTAAATCCCCTGAAGGGGACTTTGCTCCTTCTGAAAGAAAAAATCCATCGGTTACCTTTTAGGGTAGGGGTCAAATCTGCATTTCTTTTAGTAATGCTTAACCAATAGACTAGAGAAATTGAAAATGATCAAATTCATTCGAAAGTGACCATGCAAATTTCATTTTCTTCATTCCCCTCTTAACTTCGCAGTCCAATTAAAAAACATCGAATGAAAACCTGGTTTACCTGCAAAGTAAAGTATCAAAAAGAAGACGAACATGGACGTTTGAAAAACGTGACTGAAGCCTATTTGGCCGATGCCTTGTCATTCACCGAAGCAGAGGCTCGTATTTATGAAGAAATGGGTCAGCGGGTAATGGGTGAATTTGCAGTAACCAGCATTGCTAAAAGTAAAATCATTGATGTTTTTGAATACAAAGATGCTGATCAGTTCTACCAGGCCAAAGTGTCTTATATGGTTGCCGATGCCGATAGCGGCAAGGAAAAGAAAGTAACCAATATTATGCTGGTTACGGCTATGGATGTTAAAATGGCTTGGGAGCGAATCCATGAAAGCTTGAATAACATGCTGGTCACTTTTGTGGTGCCAGAGGTGAAGGAATCGCCAATCTTGGAGGTTTTCCATCATTATAAAGAAGAAGAGAGATTACCAGAAGGTAATTTCAGACCTTTAGCTGAAGTAGAACAAGAAGAAGATGACGAAGCAATTTGATCAAATTAGCGAGGCAACATTCAGTTGCCTCGCAGCCAAGCTTAAAAGCCAAGGCATGGAAATGTCTGGCCATTCAGGCTACCTCAGCAAAAACGGTATCTCTTTAGATTATGCTTTTGATGCGGCAGCCCAAACCCTGACCATCGAAAATCTTGAGGTAGGTTTTCCTGCTACCATGATTGGCATGAGTACCGAGAAAATCCTCGGTATTCTGGAAAAAGCTATTGAGGATTGCAGGGGTTAATCGGGAGATAATGATATATTAAAGGGTCAATCTTTAACTAACCTTGCAATATCCACATGACTCGAGAGGAACAGCTTGACTTTTGCCGAAAGTGCAAAAACAGAAAATTTGATAACGAACAAGGTATTATTTGCCGACTTACCGATGCCAAAGCAGATTTTGAAGATGAATGTCCAAGCTTTGAGCTGGATCCATACGTAAAAGACAAAAATCATGACCCTCAGTTGGAGGCTCCAAGTCATGAAATCATCAAGAATCTTTCAAATCAATCGCTGGACATCTTTAAACCCTATCAGGACTTTAGTTCTGCCATTTTCGGGGGCTCTTTGGTAGCATTCATTGGCGCTCTGCTATGGGCTGTGATAACCGTAGCAACTGAATACCAGATTGGCTTTATGGCCATAGGGATAGGATTACTGGTCGGTCATTCCGTCCGATATTTTGGAGCCGGAGTCGATCAGAAGTTTGGAATCCTGGGCGCTATTCTGGCACTTGTTTCCTGCTTGCTGGGTAACCTCTTTGCTCAAATTGGATTCGTGGCTCAAGCTGAAGGCATAAGCTTTTTACTGGCCCTCAAGCTATTCGATTATTCTCTTGTACCTGAAATTTACGCCCAGACATTTGGGGTAATGGACATCCTCTTTTATGGAATTGCAATTGGAGAGGGCTATAAATTCGCCTTTCGGTCAATCTCCAAAGATGACCTCAGTGAAATTAAAGCTGGCTCTTTCAACCCTGAACCTTCGGGATACAACGTCAGAAAAATAGTTGTGGGTATATCCATCGTGGTTTTTGGTGCTCTTCTTTTCCTTATCAACCAGGGAGCTGAAGGCGAAGTAACATTCAAATATGAAGATGGTAGCGTGATGTCGCAGGGAGAATATGAAAGCGGCAAAGAACATGGTCTTTGGAAATACTGGTACCCAAGTGGCAAACTTCAGCTCGAGGCTAATTTCGACAATGGAACCCCGCATGGCCCTTGGAATTGGTATTTTGAGTCAGGCTCCCCAAGCTCAATCAATAATTACTATAAAGGAATGCTGCATGGATTCAACGCCAATTATCATTTCACAGGAGTACTCAGCGATTCAGGAAGGTATGTAAATGGTCGATTGCAAGGACCATGGGCCTACTACACTGAAAGTGGCAGATTAATGGTAAAGGGAAGTTTCGAGCGAGATTATCAGCAGGGAAAATGGGTGACTTTCTACGAAAACGGACAAAAAAGCACGGAAGGCAGTTATCTCGAAGGAGACAAAACCGGTCCTTGGAACTATTGGGCAGAAAATGGACAGAAAATTTCTGAACTATTCCATGAAAAGAATAATAATCAGTACTTGAATAGCTGGAATAAAGATGGTGTTCAAGTCGTCAAGAATGGTGAGGGCACATATTCTGAGTACCATGAAAACGGTAAGGTTTCACTTCAAGGTGAGGTTAAAAACAAGAGACCTTCAGGTACTTGGACTTTCTACTATGAAAATGGTGATAAAATGGAAGAAGGTGTTTTCGAGAACAATACTTATCGAGTGATCAATACCTGGAAGACCGATGGTAAAATGGGAGTGAAAGATGGCAATGGCCTTTATGAAAAGTTTGATGGCTCTGGCTATCTGGCCATTGAGAAAGGAACCATTACTGATGGCCTCCGAACTGGCACATGGGAAAACATTAATGAGTCTACTGGTGAAGTCTCTGTACAGGTAAACTACGTAAACGGAAAACTGGAAGGACCTTACTTCGAGTATTCTGAAGATGCGAGCCTCGTCACCAAGGGTACCATGAAGGATAATGAACGCCACGGTGAGTGGGTTTGGATGTACGATACAGGCGAAGTTGAATGTACTGTAACCTATGAAAAAGGCAAAAAACAGGGAGAGCAGCCCTTCTATAATCATGCCGGAGAGGTGATGAGAGTAGAAATTTATAAAGACGGTCAACTCATAGAGGAAAAAGTCCACTAGAGTCTTTCTTAAAAGTCAATCAGTCTAGCCACTAAGCTATTTTTTCTAAATTCAGGACGAATTCAGAATTAGATCAACCAACTATGAAAAGACTACTGACCCTTGTTTTTCTGTGTCTAACTATGCTCTCATATGCACAGAAAAAAGAAAAAGATATACTCGA
>JABXIP010000449.1 GCA_013373005.1 Cytophagia bacterium
CTTTCTTTGGTTCAAAAAGTTAAGCGAATCAATCCTGAAATAAAGATTATCGTTTTGAGTATGCACGATGAATCTCATCTGGTTAAGGAAATTCTCAAAGAGGGAGTCAATGGCTACGTGCTTAAAAAGGATACAAAAGATGAGCTACTCGAAGCCATTTATTCAGTGAGAGGTGGTAAAATGTATCTTTCCAATGACATCAACTCCATGTTGGTTAAGAGTCTTTATGAGCCTGATGAAGGTAAATTACTTACCTCGCGTGAAAGAGAAATACTTCAGCTAATATCGAAAGAATACACCAACAGAGACATAGCGGAAGAGCTATTTATTAGTGAAAGAACTGTGGAGACCCATAGGAAGAATATCTTTCGAAAAACGAAAACCAATTCCATTGTTGGGCTCATTAAGTTTGCCTACGCCAACAACCTGATATGAATCTATTTCAGGTATTTTATACTAATCAGAATTTCGACTAACCTTATTCTGCTTGTTTCAAAATTAAGGCCACCTCTTTCAAGATGGCCCCAAAATCAACTAATGAACTGACACTACTCAGTTTTCATTGTCGGAAAATTGAAGAATAGATACCAACCAAAACATCCGTACTGCTGGGTATTCTTCATTGCAAAACGCTTATTATCCGTGCTGGCACTGACTGGTTTTTACTAGTGGCTGGGGATTTCAAGGCCATTATGCTTTGGTCAACTTGGCATTATGAAAACCAAGGAAATTATAGTCGTATTACTGGCCTTATTTGTTTTAGTAGCCTTGGCCAGTTGTGAAGACGATGAAGGAACCACTCCCATTGATGACGAGGAGGAAGAAGAAATGACATCGGCACCCGAAAGTTGGGTTTTAGTAGATACGGATTCTTTTTTTGTGGCTTCTGCCTCGGCCTTGCCGGGAAGTTCAAGCCCTTATCGATATCAACTTAATTTTGCCAGCAGAGCACAGTTAGACCAAAACAACAATGATGGAGGAGCGGCTAGCACTTTTTCCATTCAGCTGGCATTTGAATCGAGGCCAACAGATACAGGTACCTTCACTTTTACCAATGACAGGTTCAGTATCAATTCTGATGAACTGAATTTATATCAGTCCTTTTTTGTGAATACCGGTCATGCAAGAGAAGACAATAATTACTTGTCTGAAGGTGGGGTAACGGTAGATGTGGATATCACTGATGGCGTGTTAACCTCAGACCTGAATGCTTTGACTATGATCAACGAGGCAGACGATGCAGACTCTTATACATTGAAATGGAGCTTACACCTCAGTTGGTAAAATCTTCAAACATTTAACTGTCGGTTACGGTTTTGGCAGCCTTCCACTTTTTCAGAGGAGGGCTGATCCGTAACCGCATATTATTCAGTGAATTGGATTGAAATATCAGTGCTAGCACGGACATGGATTTACTGGCTTTTTGGGATTCTAACGGAATCATATTCATCCGAACTTTCAACCAAAATCAGCTAA
The DNA here is from genome assembly GCA_013373005.1 of Cytophagia bacterium. Classification (GTDB taxonomy): domain Bacteria; phylum Bacteroidota; class Bacteroidia; order Cytophagales; family Cyclobacteriaceae; genus Roseivirga. The sequence continues at coordinate 1,477 of JABXIP010000449.1, forward strand.
AATGAAAAACACTAGATTCACAACTTTACTCATCTTCTTGCTCTTTTCTGTTTCTATGAAAGGGCAATCTCAGGAAGAAGCAATTAAAAAGGATATCAAAACTTATTTCGATCTGCTTCAGGAAGAGAAAATTTCTGAAGCACTAGACTGGGTGCACCCTGACTTGATAGGGATGATTGGTAAGGAAATGTTCCTTGCCCAGTATAAAGAGATGCTCAAACAAGCCTCTTTTGGTGCAATGGAAATTAAGACAGTGAGCGAAGTTTACTCAACGGAAGAAAAGGGTGATTTCGCCCTGGTCAACTACAAATTTGCGATGGACTATGATGTTTCTACCATGGAAGATCAGGCCAAACAAATCTTCTTGAGTTCTTTAAAGAGTCAGTTTGGTGATGCCACCTTAGAAGACAATGTGGTGAAGGTTCAAGCCGATAGAGAAATGTTCGCGGTAGCCAGGGCCGACTATGAAGGCTGGCGAATTCTGGACTATGATAAGGGAATGAAGATGATACTTTCCTCTTTCGTTCCCGAAGAAGTATTTACTCATTTTAACAAGTAAGCCATGAAAACCAAGACCATTTTACTGCTATGGCTGGTTGCAGTCATGAGTTTTGCTCAAGAAATGAAGGTGCCTACCCTTGCCGATAAGGGTGTTAAGGGGAATGCAAAAACCATTGAATGGTACACCTACCAATTCGTCAACAACCAAGGACTAAGCTATGTGAAGAAGGATGTTGAAACATTTGACGAAGAAGGAAGGCTGGAGACAATCGTTAGTCATTTGGTGGCCAATAACCAGACCTATAAATATGTTTATACGGTCGATAAAAAGGGACTCCTAACGGAAATGAAGATTGTGAACCCTTCTAACAACATGGCCTTACAGACTACCTCTTATGACTATAAAAAAGGCTTAGTGTCTAAGATTACCCAGGTTCAAAGCCCTAATACCGTAGAGCGAATTTATGAGTATAACGATGATGATCATCTTATTTCAGTGGAGGTCAAGCAAAATGGTACAGTTCAGCTCAATGAGTATTATGAGGTAGATGGTGAGGGTAGAAGAACTAAACTGAGCCGAAAGCTGCCTGATGAAACTGAGTCCAAAGTTATTTCAACCTATTCTTACGAAACCAAAGATGGACAACTGCTTACCAGTGAAAAGAGAAATACTGATCAGGGTGCGTTTGAAATCACCAAGTATACTGATGTTGCTACGGGCCGAGATATTTTAGAAGAAACTAAAAAGGTAAGCACTGCCCAGCAGGGGCATCAAAGACAAATTTTCGAAAACGATCAGTTTGGAAGCTGGATAAAAGCCGAGGTGATTGATGAACAGTTTGGAAGATCCAGGCTGGTTATTCGAAAAATCTCTTATGCTGATGGCACCGAAACTGGCAGAACTGAAATGAAGAGCCCTGATGATGATAGGGGGCAGTTCATGCGAAAGAATGCTCAAATGCAATTGGCAGTTAACGGTAAGCTGGTTAAAAATGGCATTGCATATGATATTCCTGGTTCTAATAATCGCCTGACTTATGTTTCAGCTGACAAAGCCTGGTACCTGCTCAAAGGCTATAATGTAAGCTCTAACATGACCAGTTGGGGTGAGGCGGAGATTATCACCAATAAACCTGATGCGGTGCTCTATACTGAAGGATATGCCAATGTTGGCGGTATCCTTGTTTATCAGAATGGAGTGAATTTGTCTGAAGGAAGCACTACTTACAGTGGTTATTCCAGCTACGAAATAGGTTCTAGTCATGTCGCTTACATCAGGCGTGAAACCAACAAAACTATGGTGGTTGAGCACCCTGATGAACTCAATGGAACTGTGGGGATTGGGGAATTAACGGGGAATAATTATTACTGGGGAAAGTCATCAGACTCCACTTACATACTTGCTGCGTTTGGCCGATCTGTTGGCCTTCAGAAACAGCTGGAAGATGCTGATGGCAATAAGCTGGCAAGCAGCAAGTCAGGCAACCTTTTCTATTGGTATTTCCTGCCAGACTTTAGAAAACACTTTAGTGAGGGAGAGGTTGGAGATGTTTTTCCTGCCACTTATTTGATAGATCCCATAAAGCAAATCAGGCAAGATGACTTGTTGAATGTAGATTTCTCTGGTTTCTCTTACGATAAGTTGGCCAATGGCAATTACCGATTGAAGTCTAAGGATGGAACTGCAGTAACCGGAATTGCCAGTAAGACTGTGAAAACTGGAGATAATGAATTGCTGGCATACTTTCCACTTACAGAGCAATACCTGAGAATGGATGGCTTCTATACTTTAGAAAATGGGAAGGAACACCTCAATCAAAGTGTTACCGTAATGCTCGATAGCAGTGCAAATGCCTACTACCTTTACAATGAGGGGCAAAGTATCACATTTTATAAGCCCGATGAAAGGTTTAGCAAATACAAGTTCAACTCACATAAACTGGATAATAATGAAAGAGTATTCGGTGCAGTGTTGTACGACTCTGCAGCCAACTATAGTTACGGAATGAATTACGACCTGGATGGTTCAGCCATCATGGGCCCTATGAGACCACTGCCTTTGAATTCTGGTAATGTATACCTGCTCAAGCTTAAGGCAAACCGATGGGTAATTTTTGAGAAAGGTGAGAAGGTTTCAGATTATGACTTTAGTAAACTCAGAGAAGAGAAAGAGGTGATTCACTTTTATAAAGATGAAAACGGAAAGGTTAGAGCCTATCAATTCCCCGGTTTCTCGGAGGTTGAACCAGGAGCATTCATATATGCCTCCCATTTACAGGACAGTGAGGTTCAAAAGTTACTAACAGAACTAAAAGTAGACGCTAATCTTACAACGTCCAATGATGACAAGGTTGATTTGGGCAACTTAGAGTTCAGTAAAAAAGATGGAGTATTCTACATGACTGATGCCAATGGTACCTATGTTCAGAATCATCTTGGCTGGTTTGATTCATTCTACACTGATAATCTTATTGCTTATGACTCGTCATCACATTTTCTGTATGAACTCACGGGTTATAGTAATTCAGAGACTATTGAAGAAGGAAAGGTGAAAGTTTTGCTCAATAATACCCAAGATGGTGTTATTCATTGGGGAGATAATAAGTCATTACTTCTTGTAAATGGAGAATTACAGGTGGACGTTAGAAGGACCTATATCACTCAAAACTCAAATGATGTTATATGGAAGGAATTGATTTATAATCAGTCTAGCGGTGAAACTTATAGATTTGAATATAAAAATGATACTACTTATAAGCTTTTGCCAGTTGAAAAGCTTCTTAAGAATGAAGATGCCGCATACCTGGTTAAAGTGGATGACAAATCTTTCAATTTAATTTCTAAAGGAGAATTAGTGAAGGATGATAATGCCAAGTCTTATCCCTATCAGGGAGATTTGGTGCGCTTCTTCAAAACAGCAGAAGGTATTGCCAGGGCTTATAGGTTTAAAGGGTTCGATGCCGCTGAGGCGCTTGATGTCATTCCTGCCGAGATCATACCAGAGAATCAGCTTAAGCAACTGGCTGAGGAGATTAGCAAATCAAGGAATTAGATTAGGAGTTGGGCTGATGTTTGGGTCAGCCCAGTTTATTGAATTTGTAGCTGATGCTTATTCTGAATACTTGCCTTAACAACGCGGTAGACGAGTTTTCAATGTATTCGGCAGAAATTGATCGGTCCTGATCGGAAGCTTGTCTAAGGATATCATTAGCCATAATATTCAGGTCGAGTTTCTTATTCAGAATTTTCTTTCCCAGCGAGGCTGTCCAAAGTAGACGATCGAAGCTACCGAGATTACCTACTCCGCCATTATAGGAGTAAACCAAATTGCTTGTAATGTAAAACTCCTCCGCAATGACCCATTTACCTCTAAAAGATCCTGTCCAAGAGAAGTAGTTGTTGCTAGGCTCTTCTGGGCTAGAATTGCTTACGGTAGAATACCGGGGGGCAAAGCTGAGATTCAAGTCAAGTTTTTCTGAGAAGTGGCTGGCAGCTCCAAGTCCTAATGAATATCCAAGAGTTTCTGAAGACTGAAGTTGCTCATTGAGGTATTGTGGGTTGAATGCATAGTCGAAACTGAGTCCGTAGTTAATACCAATATCATCTTTCAATATTCTTTTAGAAGAGGATATGTTCACATTAACACTTTTCCCCCCTGATACATTCACAGGCCTGGAATATCTTGCTCCAACCGGTAAAACAAGGCCATTTGGACTATTGGTGCCATCGCCAACAATAGTGTAGTTGGTAGTGGCATTTTCCGAAGACCTTGCACTGATTTGTATAGAAGTGTACTGTTTACTTTCTTCATTATAGAGCATATAGTACATCATTAAGTTATTACTAAATCCCGATTTTAAGTCCGGATTGCCCTGCCTTAGAAATAGAGGATTTGAATTATCCAGTACATCCTGAAGCTGCTCAGCCCTTGGAACTGTCATAGAACGGCTGAAGCTCATTTGAAGCTGTTTACCTTTTTCAGAGCGTCCATAGATTGAAAATCCAGTGTTTAATCCACTAAATGAATTTTCTGTATCGACTACACGTGGATAAACCTGATCGTTTTTGATGAGGATATTTTGATAGGTGAGTCGAGGAGAGATACTGTATTTTTTTATTTTGAAACCGTAGTTCAGGCTCAGGCTATTATTCTTGTTTTTGAGAACGTACTGACTGGAACGAACCGGATCAAGGTCCGTGTAGCCTTGCGTCTGAGGGTCAAAATCATATAAAAGCTGCTCGCTTTTGTCTTCTTCCATTTGGTTTTGATATCCTAGTTTAAGACTGGAGTTCTCCCCAATCTTTTCAGTAACTGCAACTGAGAAGCTTCTGTTGATAGCCATGTTATCTGGCTTAGATACCTGATCGAAAATTTGCTGTTGAATAGGCCCATCAGTAAAGATATTCTCCGATTTAACAGAGTCTGCTCCATCGGTTTTGTTGTGTGAATTAGAAAAGCTTAGGGAAAGAGTTCTGCCTTCTTTGGCAAATTTATGTCTCCAGCCAAAACGAGTATCCAGACCCAGTCTTTCGTTCTCCATATAGCCACGGTTGTCAGTAGAATTTAGCAAGCCACCGTTTAGAATTGTTTCTCCTTTTTTCCAATTAGTAGAAAGTGAAGACGCTGAAGAAACTGACTGAGAGAAAGAATACTGGTTGTTTTTGGAGGGTTCATATCGGATACTGAGCGAGCCTGTAACATTGGTGTTGTCTCGCTCTCTCTCTGACTGCTCATTGTAAATTCTACCTTCATCAGAGGATTGAATATATTCTCGGCTAATGTCAGTTTGGCTTAAAGAGTTATTGTTACTCCATCTGAGTGAAGTACTGATTTCTAGTTTTTCATTCACTTCTACAGAATAAGAACCGCCTAAATTTTGTTGGCTGCCAATACCACTTGCTCCGCCTGCTTGCATCATTAACAACCTTGAAACATCTGCTGAACTTATTTCCATGGGTATGGAAAAAGAGTTAGCACTGTTCAGATTGTTCCATCCACCGTTCAGACTATAGCGGTTTTTGCCTTTGAGATAACTAAAGCTGCCTGAGGCATCATACCTCCCCGGAGGGCTAATGGTGCCTCGGAGACTCCCGAAATAGCCTTTCTTCTTATCAGGTTTGCTCACAACATTCACAACCGGTGTTCTTTTGCCATCATCGTGACCTGTAAATTCTGCCTCTTCGGATTTCTGATCGATCACCTGAATTTGCTTAACAAAGTCTGCGGGAAGCTCTTTCAGCAGTGTGGCTATGTTGGCATTGAAGAAGGGTTTGCCATCTACCAGGATCTTCTCAATTTTTTTACCATTTATGGTTAGTGAACCATCCTTTATTTCTACTCCAGGCATTTTCTTTAGGAGTTCTTCCAACTCTGAACCTTCGGGTACTTTAAAGGCTGCGGCATTATATTCAAGGGTGTCTTCCTTTACAATTACTTCAACAGCAGCCCCTTCTATGGTAAGTTCACCAAGCGTGGTGGTGCTTTCCTGAAGCATTATGGTTCCAATGTCTAGATCCTTTTCAAGTTTCAGCTCCTGAGTGTATGGATTGAATCCAACGAATGAAATGCTCAGTGTATAGTTTCCTGAAGGTATTTTAGTTAGCTCAAATTTTCCTTTGTCATCTGTAACGTCAGACCTGAAAATGGAATCGCTTGGAGTTTTGAGAATTACGTTGGCGTAACTCAGTGGTTCGGAGCTGGTGCTGTCTTTTACTTCCCCCTCAATTTTAAAGTCTTGCGCATTCAAAAATTGAAAACTGAGGAGGAAGAGGAATAAGTAAAAGTATTTCATGTGTGTTATTTGTACTTAAGCTAGGTCTAACAGACCAAATCTTAAAGAGGTTGGTGTTAATTGTTCATAATTTGTTACGAATTATTGCATTCCATCATCTATTGTGCCAAAATCATTTCCTCTGCCCATTCTCTGTCTCATTTGCTGAAACTGTTGCCTTCTGTCTGCCGGAACGGCTTGCCCTTGTCCGAAACTTCTAATATTGTACACGAATGACACCATAAAGTATTGAGTAAGAATCTGTGTTTGTTTGTCTTCTATATAAGATCCGGTTACATTTCTATTGATGCTTTGGTTTTGCTTTAGCAGGTCGAAGACTGAGAACTTAATCTCTGCTTTTTGCTGAAGCATTTTTTTACCCAGCTCCATGTTCCATAGCACGAAGTTTTGGTTATACCCAGCCGAAAGGCCCGAGTTGGCTGTATGGTTAACCGTACTTCTGAAAACAAACCCTTGCCCAAAAATCCAGTTAAGTCTTAATCTGGTAGACTGATTGAAGTAGTTGGTGTCAGTTTGTCCTTCCAAGGTGTTACTCACAGAGTTGAAACTTGAGTTGCTTGAAAGGGTGAAATCCAGATTCTCACTAATGTTGCTGCTTAATACCACACCTAGTCCTGTGCTTGGAGTTTTGGCATAATTGGTTTCTCCATTCACCATTTCAGGAGATTGGCTGTAGGCCAGAGTACCTGTAAAGTTCAGATTCGATTTAATGGCCGAAAGGGGCATGCCATAAGAGATAAAGCTTCTCAGGTTCCAGTAGCCTTCCAGGTTTACAGGTTTAGAATACCTTGCACCAGGCTGCAGGTCGATGCCGTCTACGGTCATACCGGCATTGCCTGCCAGATATGAGCTAGTTCCAATGCGGTTGTCACTAAAGCTACCGCTCAATAGAGTGAAGAATACATTGTTGGTTTCGCGATTTACCTTATTGAACCTAATGGTGGCTGAATGTTGATAGCTCTGATCAAGTTGTGGGTTACCGGCAGATATGTTTAAAGGATCGGTATTGTTAATAACGCTCTGTAATTGATTTACACTCGGTGCATCAGTATTGGTTCTATAGGTAAAGTTAATGCTCTTGCCATTTTCCATTCTGTAGCGATAAACCACCGAAGGAATAAAGTTGGCAAAGTTTCTATCCACATTGTCCTCAAAAGGAAAGGTCTGATCATTGTCTAAAATGGCCCATTGGTAGGCACCTCTTAAAGTTAGTGTTCCCTTTTCTCCTCTCAGGTTATAGCCTATTGATGTATTGTGGGTGATGTAGTCATTCTCAAAAGTGTTGCTGAGCAAGGTGTTTAAGTCAGTGTACTCACCCAGGCCTTCGTTAAAGTCGAATTGCTCACGCCTGGAATCGTTATACTGGTAGCCATAATTATAGCTCAACATGAGTTGGCTTTTGTCGGTCAGGGGTTCGGTATAAGTGGCGTTGGTTGAAAGACTCAGGCCTTTTACATCCTGATCACCGAATTGATTGAGCATTATATCGGTAGTATTTCCCGTATAAAAAATATTCTCTGAAAGCAGATAGCTATCTCCGGAGTTTTCATTCAGCGCAGTATTAAGATAAACAGAGAATGTTCTTCCTCTTTTCTCAAAAGCATGTCTGAACAGAAGGTTATTGCTAAAGCTGAAGGCTTCTAAATAGGAGGTGTTTTGAGTGTATGCGGTGTTTAGTAAACTGCCATTGAGCATGGTGGTACCGTCAACAATTCCTGACCCTGAGTTGTCCTGAAAGGTAAACCTTGGTCTCATGATGATAGAGTTCTTATCGTTAATGGTATACTCAAGCTCCCCACTAAATCTGTGATTGATGTTTCTGCTTGGGGAGAAACTTTGCTCTTCATAGGTCTGTCCTTCGTTTCTGCCTAAGGTGTATTGCCTGAAGATTGATTCATCGGAATTGTTATCTGATTGATTGAAGAAATAGCTTCCGCTAAACTTCAAAGGGCCATTGTCTTGATAAGAATAGTTGATGCCAAAGGCTTTGGTTTCGGAAATGCCACCTTGTTGTCCGACTAAAAAGTTCGATGCGTTGCCGCCATTCATGAAAGCTCCGCCTCCGGCAGCTCCGCCACCGCCAAAACCTCCACCTCCGGCTCCGCGGCCACCACCGCCCCCACCTCTCATGCCACCTCTTCTACCACCTCCGGCAGTAATACCTAATAGGTCGCTAGTGGAAAAGTTCTGAATATTGATGTTGTTCATCTGACCTAGAATAGTGGTTCTCGATTTCTCACGAAATAAGTTGATGCTACCTCCAACATTGTAGGTTTCATCCGTGCCACCTCCGGCATAGACGTTTCCAAACTCTCCATTTCTCATGCTCGCACGAGTGATGATGTTCAGGGTTTTGGAAGTTTCTCCATCCATAAAACCTGTGAATTGAGCCTGGTCACTAGCCTGGTCATAGACCTGAATGCGCTCGATGATCTCTGCCGGTAAATTGCGTAATGCGGCATTAGGATCATCTCCAAAAAACTCTCTTCCATCAACCAAAACTCTTCTTACTGTTTCACCCTGTGCTTGTACCTGGCCATTTTGGATGACAACACCCGGCAGCTTTTCTATAAGGCTTTCTGCTGTAGCATCTGGATTCACCTTAAAGCCTGCTGCATTGTACTCTGTAGTATCTCCGTTTTGCTGAACCCTGTCTGCCAAACCCTCTACTGTTACGTCATCTAATGCTGTAGCATCCATGGCCAGACTAATTCTGCCTAAATCGACAGAAGCATCTTGAACTGTGATGGATTGTTTGAAGGGTTTGAAGCCAACAAAACTCACCTGTAACTGATAATTGCCATTCACAATTCCCGTAATTCTGAATTCGCCTAACTCGGTGGTAGAGAAAGCCCTCTTTGTGGAGTCGGCTAATTTGGTCAATACCACAGTAGCCGATTGAAGCGGCAGGTTTTCAGTGCTATCGGCAACTGTACCTTTAACAACCCAGTATTGAGCGGAGGCTGACAAGCTGCTGAGCAACAATCCAACCAAAAGAGTGATGACCTTGAGTTTCATTTCGCTGATTAGACTTTTCATTATCTCTCAAGGTTTAATCATTCTGTTTTTCGATCAATATTTATTGATAAACAATAAATAATTATTATATTTCGGAAAAGTAAGACACATGAGATTCAAAGGAACAGTTATTCGCACGTCCAGTTGGCTATTGGATGTTTTGATTGGCCTATATGCCATTGGCTTTCTAGCCATGATAGTAATGCTTATTGTTAATGGCAATGCACCAAATGAGTTCTCCCTGATTTTACCAGGAAAGAATTACCTGTCTTGGATCGCTCAACCAGAAGTGGTAGCTGGGCCAGGTATGGAGGGAGTTTTCGGGGTTACAGATGTTCATCCTATTGGCTATCGCCTAGGAATAGAGTTTAAAGACAATAGGTTTTATATTCTTTACATTCCAACCCTTATTTACGCATTGATTTATTTCTATGTGATGATTCTTTTGGGGAGGTTAGTCAGATCTGCTAAGAATGATGATTTCTTCAATTACAAGAATGTAAGTAGGTTAAGAATTATTGGATTAATAATTTTATCTACACAGGTTTTCAATTGGTTGTCAACCTTTATTAAAGGATGGTTTTTTGATAATTATCTGGTTTCAACAGATATTACCCACACCAAGTCTATTGCGATTGCTTTACCCAACCTGTTTTCATCTCCCGTAGTGATTGGTTTGTTAATTTTAATCATTTCCGAGGCGTTTGCGCATGGGCTAAAATTGAAACAAGAACAAGACCTAACCATCTAGATTTATGGCAATTATTGTAAATGTGGATGTGATGTTGGCTAAGCGCAAAATGCAGAGCAAGGAACTGGCAGAGAAGGTAGGAATTACACTGGCCAACTTATCCATTCTGAAAACAGGCAAAGCGAAGGCCATACGCTTTAGTACACTTGAAGCTATCTGTGAGGCACTAGATTGTCAACCCGGAGATATACTGGAATACATGCCGATTGAATAGATTCACTGCCATTTGAATATTACCTTTGCCTAAACTCTTTAATATGAACATTCGCCCGAGAAGAAATAGAAAGTCTGAATCCATCAGGTCTTTAATAGAAGAAACCAAAGTGACCACAGACGACTTTATTTTTCCGCTGTTCCTTTTGGAAGGAGCCAGTGATAAGGTAGAGGTTGATTCTATGCCGGGTATATATCGCTTGGGATTAGAGCAAATGTTGAAGGAAATTGACGAATGCTTGAAACTGGGAATCAAATCTTTTGATGTGTTTCCGGTGGTTCCAGAACACTATAAAGATAAAGCAGCCACCAAAAGCTATGATGATAATTTCTTCTACCAGAAGGCTCTCAGACGAATTAAGCAGGAGTTTCCTGAAGCGGCTATCATGACAGATGTGGCTTTAGATCCTTACAACTCAGATGGCCACGATGGCATAGTGGAGGATGGGAAGATTCTAAATGATGAAACACTAGAGGTTCTGGGTAAGCAGGCCTTGTCTCAGGCAGCCTGTGGAATTGATATTATCGGCCCGTCAGATATGATGGATGGGAGAGTAGGCTACATCCGCGAAGTGCTTGATGAAAATGGCTTCACTGATGTGTCTATTATGTCTTATACTGCCAAGTATGCCAGCGCCTTTTATGGTCCGTTTAGAGATGCGCTAGATTCAGCACCTAAGAGTGGAGATAAGAAGACCTACCAGATGAATCCGGCCAATAGGAGAGAGGCCCTCATTGAAGCCGATCTTGATCTTAATGAAGGAGCTGATTTTCTGATGGTAAAACCGGCATTGGCCTATCTCGATGTAATCAAGCTTTTGAAAGACAATTATAGTCTGCCAATTTCAGCTTACAATGTAAGCGGAGAGTATTCAATGCTCAAGGCTGCCGGACAAAAAGGCTGGCTCGATTACGATAGAGTAATGCAAGAAACCCTTCTCAGCATTAAAAGAGCCGGAGCGGATATCATCTTAACCTATCACGCTAAAGAATTTGCGAAGCTGCAGGGCTAATTAAACGGCCATTGGCTCTCCTTTTCCTAATTGCTTCAGCATTCTACCGTGCTGATAAAGCGCGTCCATGAAAGTTCTCTGACAATTGTAAGGAAGGCCATATTCAGCGGCCTTAGCCTGTACTATTTTAGAAATCTTTTTGTAGTGAACGTGACAGATGTTAGGGAACAAGTGGTGCTCAATCTGGAAGTTCAAGCCACCCACAAACCATGAGAATATTTTGCTGTTAGGCGCAAAGTTCGTGGTTGTGAAAAGCTGGTGAACGGCCCAGTTATTTTCAACACTCCCTGTATCATCAGGAATAGGATATTCAGATGTAGGCATCACATGGGCTGGCTGGAAGATCATTCCAAGAGCAAGGCCTGTAATGTAATGCATAATAAAGAACCCAATAAGGATAATGTACCAAGGTGCTTGGATTAGCAACAGAGGTAATACCAATGCGTAAGCATAATAGAGTACTTTTGAAATTATCGCTTCAGTCATTACTCCACTGAATGATCTCTTCTGACTCTTCATTAGGCCCATTTTCTTGTATCTTACTAATTGCTTAAAGTCTTTTGTTGTGAGCCAAAGGAAAGTCATCATACCATAAAGGAACCAACCATAAATGTGCTGATGCTTGTGAGCTTTAAGCTTAGGGGCGTGAGGAGAAAGTCTCATCAACTTACCCGGATCGATATCTTCATCCATTCCATCAATGTTAGTGAAGGTATGGTGCAACACATTGTGCTGAATTTTCCAGATGTAGGAGTTGGCCCCAATCATGTTCATTACATAGCTGAGGTATTTATTGACATGTCTGTTTTTGGAATAAGCACCATGGTTGGCATCGTGCATTACAGACAAACCGATTCCACTTTTACCCAAGCCCATCAAAGCCCACATAAGCAAAACCACCCAGATGTTGGTGATCACTCCGGCCAGCATGAGAATGTATGGAACAAAGTATAGCGCAAACATGAAAACAGTTTTAAGCACCATTTTCCAGTTTCCGTAGGTCGAAAGGTTATTAGTTTCGAAATAAGCTTTGACTTGTTTTCTCAGGTCGGCAATAAAGTCGGCCTGGTTAGTCTTAGAGAATCGAATTGTTTTATGTTGCATTCCGTAGGTATTCTTATGGCAAGATATCTTTTCGATACTTACCTCATGATTTTTTATTCCTGTTTTTACTTGAACGGCTAATATCCATTCGTGTTATAAGTCGTGCTCACGCTCAAGCATAAGCACAGACGACTGGGGAACAATAAATAGCTTTTCCCCCTGATACACCACTTCTAAAGCACCTTTTTGTAAGAAAATAGCAAGATCTCCTTCCTGTGCCTGAAGTGGAATATATTTTATTTTTTCATCACTCTCCTTCCAAGGCTCATCTTCATCAGTTGCCATTGGAATAGGATAGCCCGGTCCAACTTTAATCACAAACCCCGTCTGAACTTTCTCTTTTTCCTGTACGCCAGGAGGAAGATATAAGCCACTATCGGTCTTGTCTGGTTGTTTCTTGGGGCGAATCAGCAGGCGATCTCCCACCACAATTAGCTTTCTCAGTCTATTGTCTGCTGTCAGTTCCATATTTAAATTTCAGATGCAAATATACGCTAAAACCTAAATGTAAGTGACAGAGTGTTACATACCTTTGAAAAGTTAATGCCAAAAGCGCCTTTTTATGGTTTTCAGCTTCTTATTTTCCGGTATTTACGGTGTAACCTTCAATGATATATCTCACATGAGATTAGAAACTAAATTTCTGAGCGATCTATAAGTCTGCTGTCTATTTGTTTGCTCGCTTTTGCTCCTAATTTCTTAAGATTTTCCGCTCTCCTTACAAGATTACCAGTTCCCTCGGAGAGTTTCTTCATTGAGTCTTGATAAGCTTTTTGAGTGCTTGTCAAGTGTTTGCCTATCCCAATTAAATCTTCGGTAAACGCCTGAAACTTGTCGTATAGCGCACCACTCTGGTTGGCTATTTCTATTGCATTCTTATTCTGATATTCTTGTTTCCAAATACTGGAAATGGTTCTTAGTGTAGCAATGAGAGTAGTTGGGCTAACGATAACAATGTTCTTGCTATAGGCCTCATTAAACAGCTCTGGATCATGTTGAACAGCTAAAGTAAATGCTGGTTCAATTGGTATAAATAGAAGCACAAAGTCCAAACCTTCAAAACCGTATAGGTTTTGATAGCTTTTGTCGCCAAGGCCTTTTACGTGTGCTTTTATAGAGTTAATGTGAGCCTTAAGATGGGCCAGTTGCTCATCTTCATTTTCCCCTGATGCAAATCGCTCATAGGATGTTAAGCTTACCTTTGAGTCAATGATGATGTGCTTGTTGTCCGGCAGCTTCACTACCACATCTGGCTGATATCTGCGGCCATCTTCTCCAACTTCTGAAACCTGCGTTTCATATTCCCTACCTTTTTCCAGTCCTGACTTTTCAAGGATTCTCTCCAAAATCACTTCTCCCCAGTTACCCTGAGTTTTACTATCTCCTTTTAAAGCTTTGGTAAGGTTCTCTGCTTCTTTGGTAATTAGCTTATTCAGATCGCTCAAATGCTTGATCTGCTGAACCAGAGATGCATTTCTTTCCGCGCCTTCTTTATTGCTTTCTTCTACCTTCTTCTGGAATTCACCAATTCGTTCTTTCAGTGGAGCGAGTATTTCTCCAATGTTCACTTTGTTTTGCTCAGTGAACTTCTTGCTCTTCTCTTCTAGAATTTCGTTGGCCAGGTTTTTAAATTCAATGGAAAAACGTTCGTTTAGCTTTTCCATTTCTGCCTTCTGTTCGGCTAGTCTTTCTTGAAGGTTTTTGTATTCGGTCTGTGTGGCGGTTAGTCGATTACTAAGTTCCAGAGATTTTTCTCTTTCCAGGGATAGGGCAGGTTTTAAGTCCTGAATCTCCTGAGCCACCATTTTATTCTTTTCTTCAGCGAGCTGGAGCTGATTTTTTAGTTGCTCTGTTTCTTGGTCGGGTTGGTTGTATTGAGTCTTTGCAATCAGCCATCCTATGATTGCGCCTAGTATTGTTCCTGAAAAAAGCCAGATGAATTCCATTTCGTATTTGTCGTTTGTACAAATATATAGCTTGTAAAAGCTTAGGCCATCATCAGTTCAGTTTGTTCTACTTTTTCAACTTCCAGGTTAATACCATTTCCTTTTAAATATTCCTTTAGGAGGGTCTCTATTTGAGAATCAACCTCCAGATACTTCTCTAGTGAGCACCAGACCTTTACGCCTAGTTCCACATGCGTATCTTTAATTCTTTTTACAGAAACTTTTGGAGAAGGGTGTTTTAGAAGAATGCTTCTATTTTTGAGATAATTCAATATCATCTCTTTAACAATGACCATATCTGAGGCTAACTCCACAGAGACTAGCATGTCTACATTAATAATGCTCTGGTTGCTTAGGTTGTGGAGTTCATGGGTGTAAAAGATAGTGTTGGCAATTTCGAACCTTTCACCTTCAATATTCTTTAAGGTGGTGCTTTGGTATCCTTTATGCTCCACGGAGCCTAGTTGTCCATTAATTTCAATCAGGTCACCTTTCTTGAATGGATTTAATACTCGAATCATAACCCCACTCAGCATATTGAATGCTGGGCTTAAAATTCTATTCGTAATTGTCATCGATTGGCCCATAGTTGTTTAGATGATTTGTGGAGTATTGCTCCAACTCATACATCAAATACGAGTTTTACCTATAATAGTCTATCGCAAATAACATAAAAAAATATGTGAAATGCAATTTTTTGTATTTGTATGAACCCAATCCTAAATGTTGAGAATGTCAATAACCATTAATGAATGGTCACTTTGTCCAACACTATAACGCCTTGTTTTGTTTTATCGAAGAGGAAAGTCATTGAACTTATAGCCTTGAAATTGAATTCAGGGCTCTTTTCACTTACTTTTTTAATGTCTATAAAGAAGGTGTTATAAACGGCTTCTGAAGTTTTGGTGGTTTGAAGCTCAGTGTTTTTTAATACATCTACAGTGATTTGTCTTTGTAGATAACTATAATCACTCAGTTGGGTGCTTACGGTAGCTCCTGATGCATCGGTTAGAATAATAGTAAAGTCTATAGGTTCTATTGCTATGGGCTTATCATCTTCTTCAGCCTCGTCTTTCTCCTCTTCCTCTATTTCTTCTTCCGTCTCCTCAGCTTCTTCCTCTTCGGTTTTTTCATTCTCTTCTAGCTTTTCTTTTGCTTCTTCATCTCTCTGCTTGTCTGGGTAGGCGCTTTCTTTCGATTCTGATAGCTCGAAGCTCAAATAAGGTGTTGACTCCGAATCCAGATGCTGTCCGAAGTTTATGGTATATCTGGCTGTGTCTCCCTCATAGGCCAGGCTATCCCAGCCAATATGCACCGCTCTGGTGCCTTTGTTCCCCCACTTCATGCTTACCAATTGCTCCCGCCACACGGTCAGGTTTTCTGCTTCTATTGTTCCTCCGGTTGAAGTAGTGGTTAAATCAAGATCTTCTTCAAAGTCAGCAAGGGTTTGCCAGTCGCTTTCTTCGTATTGATTGAGGTAAATGGTTTCGGGCAACCAGTCAATTCCTGTTCTGTAATCTTTAAAAAGTGGCTGATAGGCTTTTTTATCCTGAAGTGTGGTTTGTAAAAAAGCGCTGATATAAATCTGCCCAATCTTTAGCTGATCTTCCATGGGCATTAATGCATCTACATTCAACAGTGAACCAAAAGGAAAGCCTGAGTCTCTATTTCCCCAACTGGTATTGAATTGGCCATGATTTGCACCATATACATAGATTGCAGATTTAAAGAAGTCTGTGCTATCTGAGAATTCTACCCGCTCATATTGCCTAAGCCCTGCAAATGACTGAACATCTCCATCATTAGCTCCATGAATCACCAGATAGTTTACATCCTTAAGCGGAGTTCCGGTTTCACCCGGTTTGTATTGCCCATCAACAGGAGCAATGGCCACGACTGCTTTGATGTTAAAACCGAAGTCAAATTCCTGCTTGGCATCATCGGGGTAGTACTTTAGTGTGTTGAAGAAACCGGCAATGGCAGCAGCTTCGCCACCACGGGAGTGCCCCATCACCGCCACATTTTCCAGGTCCACTTTTTGGAAGAATGGACTTTCGGAATCTTGGTTCCACTTTCTCCACTTTCTTAGGTGTTCTAACAGAAGCCAGCCTCTGGCGTCATTTTCTTCATCCAATCCGTTGCCAAATAAGTCTGACCAGCCACTATTGATGAAGTTTTCATCTACACTGGCCATAATAATACCTTGGCTGGCCAGCAGTTTGCCTAGGTACTCGTAGCCGCTATCAGAATAGTCGTACATGGAATGGTTGCCATGAACGATTAAAGCAACCGGAAAGGGTCCCTCACCTTTGGGATACCAAACCCTTGCATTGATTGGAAGAGCCTTATCGTCATGACCCCAATATTTGGTTCTGATTCTTCCCGAGAGCTTTTTCCAATTATCAATAAGTCTTGAGCCATCAACTGAATCGGTTACAATGTCTACTTCTTCACCAAACTCAGGCCGGTGTTTGTCTTTACCACTTCCGTAGGTGAGAAACTCTACTTCAAAGTTTCCCGGCTCACTTGGGTCGGGCAAGCCAATATGCTCTGGCCGATATTCTGCTTTTAAGGCTGCATTGATATGCTCTACCTCAGGTTCAAAGCCTGTATCCGTAAGCCACACAATTCCCCAAATAAGTCCGGCTAATCCGGCCAGCACACCAATAGATGCTACAATCTTATGAGCTAAAGTATTCTGACCTCGGGTACCTTTTAACAATGTATATAAGCCTGCTCCGCAGAGGCCGGCAAAAACAATGGTCAGCAGAGGGAATTGTGTGCTTAATGAAACATCGCCAAAAATGAATGTACCTAGAAAGAATGCTCCGGGGACATACCAAAAGAACTTTTTAGGAAGGAGCTTTAACAACCTTAATACCAAAACAACTCCTGCGCTTACCAGAAAGGCAATGATTGGGCCGAGAACCACTGGAATTAACCCGAAGTAGGTTTTTGGCTCAATGACGAAAACAAGAAGAGAGGTGATGATCCAAAAGACCAGCATGGTAGCGGCAATGGCCTTGAAGGCACCTTTTTGAGCAATTGATCCGGGTTTAATTTTTGAATAAAAGTTTTTTATCCAATTCCAGATATTCTTGAGGTATCGTTTCATGGTTGAGGTGTGTTTAGTGTTGATCCATTAAGATTTGATTGCCATCGGGGTCTTTTAGCATAATGTAGGCCGGTCCAGTGGTTGTCTCATCGCACTCATTATCTATCTGAATACCTTCAGTCTTCAGCGATTTTTGAATGCCTCTCACATCGGGTGGATTGAACGTAATCACATTGGCAGGGAACATATCTTGAAATAGGCCAAGCTTAGTATCTCCGTTTTTGAGTATCAACCATTTCTCCTCAATGCCTCCACAATCGGGAACTGCCTGAAAACCTAGTTTCTGATAAAATTCAAACGAAGCTGCTATATCTTTTACAGCTAATGCTAGATAGTTTTGACCTAAATCCATGAGAATCAGCTAAGAGCGATTCCTGAATATAGTCAATGGAGTTTTAAATAGTAGCAATACACTTCAACTCAATTGCTATTGGGGTAGGCAGTGAGCTGATTTCTACCGTGGTGCGGCAGGGCTGATTGTCTTGAAAATACTCAGCGTAGATTTTGTTGTAGATAGGGAAGTCGTCTTTCATGTTGGTGAGAAAAACGGTTACATCAACCAGCTTATCCCAACTGCTGCCCGAAGCTTCCAAAATGAGTCTAACGT
Source organism: Cytophagia bacterium (assembly GCA_013373005.1). Classification (GTDB taxonomy): domain Bacteria; phylum Bacteroidota; class Bacteroidia; order Cytophagales; family Cyclobacteriaceae; genus Roseivirga. The sequence continues at coordinate 19,537 of JABXIP010000449.1, forward strand.
TTCTAAAAACCGAATGGCATTGTGTAGCGATGTCATAAGAGATTATTTCACCTTTTTCAGAAAGCTCCACACCCGGAATCTTTTTGGTTCCCTTTTCTCTAGGGCCAACTCCAGAGAGGAAAAGCAGATTACCCACTTTTCTGGAGTGCGGGTATAGACCAACTGGTTCTGGCGCTTCATTACTGTTAAAGGCTTCGCTCATTTCAAGTCTTTTATTAACTCAATTCTATAGTTTTCAATTTCATCTTTTGGCTTTACATTATAAACCTGAAAACCATTGTTGATGGCAAAAGTGAGCATGGCTTTATGACGGTTTAGGGTTTTAAATCTAATGGCATCGAAGCCATTGTCTAAAGCCCAGGCTTCCTGAAAGTCGGCCATTTTTTTAGCCAGGCCACTCATTCTAAATTTCGGAATAACTCCACCCAACCAACTGTAAAGAGTGCCATCCTCAAACCTGTCATAAGCTACTTTGCAGCCGGCTAATTCTCCATCAATTATGGCTATGACAACAAGTTGTGGTCGATTGGCCATTCTTTCTACATAATGATCGGTAGAAAGAAGTGGATCAAACTCGGGCAGTCCTCTAAGAACTTCCAAAGCTTCAGAAAAACTGCCCTGTCTTATTTCCATATTTAGGAATTCATGATTTCCTCAATCTCTTCGGCCTCTAATGGAATATTTCTCATTAGGTTGAATTGCCCGTTTTCAGTAATCTGAATGTCATCTTCCAAGCGGATACCGATTCCTTCGGCTGGAATGTAGATTCCAGGTTCAACGGTGAATACCATGCCCGGTTTGAACTCGGTATAGATACTCGCTACATCGTGTACATCGAGACCGATATGGTGTGAAGTACCATGCATGAAGTACTTTTTATAAGCTGGCCAATTTGGATCTTCATTTTTTACATCGGTTTGGTCTATTAGACCCAGGCCGATTAATTCACTGGTCATGATTTTGCCAACTTCTTTATGATAACCCGGAATGCTATTGCCAGGGGTAAGCATGGCAGTAGCCTCGTTCTTTACTCTTAGAACGGCATCATAAACCTCCCTCTGTCTTTTGGTGAATCGCCCATTCACGGGGATTGTACGGGTCATATCTGCATTGTAGTTGGCATATTCTGCTCCAACATCCAAAAGCATCAAATCGCCATCTTTTAGCTGCTCTTTGTTCTCTATGTAGTGAAGTACACAGGCATTGCTTCCGCCCGCAATAATTGGAGTATAGGCAAAGCCTTTCGATTTATTTCTAATGAATTCATGTAAGAACTCCGCCTCAACCTCATATTCCCAAACGCCCGGTTTAGTGAACTTCAAAACTCTTCTGAAGGCTTTTTCTGTAATGTCGCAAGCCACTTGCATGAGCTCTATTTCTCTTGGCTCCTTTACTGTCCTAAGGTCGTAAACTACTGGAGCAAGACGCTCATATTCATAGGCAGGATA
>JABXIP010000150.1 GCA_013373005.1 Cytophagia bacterium
CTTCGTTTATTTAGGTGTTAAAGACGCAATGAAAAAGCAAAAGGAAAGACTAAGTCTGCGAAAAGAAGCTTTTAAGAAAATGGAGCAAATGCACCCGCATGAGGTGTTGGTTTATGTCTCTATGATTGGCAGTGCGGTTATATTCCTTTTTACAATTGTAGCTTTTACCATTTCCAAACCCGTTCAGGCTGATTTTCTAAAGTTTGAGTTTCCGAAATCTTTCATCATCAGCACCTTCATTTTGCTACTTTCCAGCTACTCCATTACCAAGGTGCTTCCGGCTTATTCAGACGATAACCTTGAACAGCTAAAGAAGTGGTTGGGAATTACATTTCTGCTAGGTTTGGTGTTTGCTTGCTTTCAAATTACAGGCTGGAAAGAATTGCAATCGCACAACATTTTGTTTACGGGAGATCGCTCAGGGGCCTATTTATATGTGATATCCGGATTGCATGTTATCCACATGGCCGGCATGATGCTTTTTCTGTTGTATCTGCTCTTAGAAGCCCATAACACTTCCAAAGATGTGGTTAAGCACCTAATGTATTCCACCAATCCTTATCAAAAAGTAAAGCTTAAGTTACTTTCTAATTGCTGGCATTTTGTAGATGCTGTTTGGGTAGTGATCTTCTTTTACTTCCTTTTCAGCTTTTAGGCTTTTTGCTACCGATGAGGAGCTAACGTTACGCCTTTGTGGTGATAATGTTATCTCTTTAGCCTAATATCAGGCCAATTTTAAAAAATTATATATGATGGTTTTTTTATTGTTTGTTGTTTTTAATTAATCTATGATTGCACTAAGTGAACATAAACTGAAATATTTATTATGAAATTTAACAAGTGCTTACTGCTATTAATTTTTTTGATTTTTTCGTTCTCCTGTGAGGACGAAAGCAAGCCTGATGTCTTTTATAGTTCTGATGGTACATTGATTACGACAGATTTCTTTGATTACTCTGAAGAGAATGATTTGGCAAGTCAAATGATCGAGGTTATTCAGAGACAATATGATTTTAACAAACTTGGAGAAGCTCTAAAAATGAGATTTGGTGAAGCCCACTGGGCTTTGGCCATGGAGAACCCCTTAACTCAAAAAAAGGAATACCAATCCACTGCAAATTTGACGGATGAGCAGCCGTCTTTAGAATTGATTGTACCTCTAAGCAAGAATAATAATGAAAGAGTTAATGCTCTACTTGTCTGGAGACATTTGGAAGACGGAACAGATATAATTAGGGTTATGGATAGGGAGGTTTATGAGAACCTACATATAACTCAATTTATGGAGATGCAACCAAGACTTGTAGCTGGCCATATATTGACATTTGAAAACCAATTGTATGGTTTCGAAAGCGTAGTGTTTGGAGAGGCTACTGTCACCATGAATTCGCCAGTTCTGTATACAGATCCTCCTTTTGGTATGATGTATTGTAAAAAATACTATGTGGTAGTTGGGGGTGAAGTAATTGCTGAATTCTGGGCAAACTGTGAGGATATGACGGCCGTTGTTACGCCTGGTGATGACGATGTGGCCGAAGATTCAGATGAGACGTCTACTTCAGGTAGCCTTGCGACTTCGCCATACCAACCCACATATTATGTACCCCCATATCAGAATTCCTCATACTATGAGACTGGTGGAACAGGATCAAATAATGATTACTCAAATGATCCAGAAGAATATACCGAAGAGGAGTATGAAGAAAACGAAGAATTACCCTCGCTATATAACACTGTTATGTCTGGGCCTTCCAATAATAATACATACCATATTAAAAATTACATATCAACATTAATTTCTGAATTCAACCAATTTCCTGATACGCAGGAATTAGCCCAATCATTAACTGCTGCGAGAGACGACACTAGCATGTCACAAGAAGATCTGATGGTTATTTCCATGACTGCCAGAAGAATGTATCTACAATTGGTCGGTTATAATTTCGACATTGATGCAGCTGGCTTTTCGGATCAGATTGATTTAGCTCAAGGAGCTCTTTTCATAGACCTTTATCCTGAAGTAAAACAAAATATGGGGGATACGATGTGGCCCCTTTCAGATGAAGAATGGAATGCTCTTTGGCTGATTTTTAAGCCAATGCTTGGTGAGCTCCTATTGGAAACACTACCTGGTGGAGGAATAGTAAACAGCTTACAAGATATAACTCATGGTACGAATGAAGGAAGCGTTACTCTTGTGGCAGCAGGAGTTGTCGGTTTAATAATGGAAATAGCCCCTCCAGGAAAAGTATTCAAAGCAGTCTGGAGAGCTGGCAAAGTCGTGAGAAAGGGATTTAAGTTTGTAAAGTATGGTCGAAGATACTTAAACACTATTGGGCATGCCCTAGAATCAGGGTTGAAGGCTGATTTGGATGGAACCCTTATAAAAATCTCTAAGAACACTGATGAGATTGGAGTAGTAAAAAACGGAGACCTGATTCCAACGAAGTATGGTAGTTCAGGAAGCCCGATTGGAGATCCAGAGGGGGGTTATCAACTGTTTAAGAATGGAGACAATTATTCATACAAAAGAACTCCTGATGTAAGTGGGTATTCTTCGTCAGACTTGACAAAACTAACAGAACACCCCAACGCCCATGTATTGGAAAGACATGGACACGATGTTTCTGATGAAGCTTTGATTAAAAGAGCCAATACAGGTATTGCCCCCGATGGGTCTACTATTCCAAGTGGAAACCCTCCACCATACAGCTCTAAATTTAGTAACACAAATACCTTAAAGGAGGCATTAAATAATACTCAACCGGGCACGAGTGCTTGGAATAGTGGTACACAAAGTGGAAATAGAAGAATAGTTACATATATTTCCAGCAATGGATCTTTGGGAAAAGGAGTGCCAGCTTATGGTAATTCTTTTCAGTCCACAAACAAGGCTTTGGCGATATATGAAGATATAGGTGGTGGAAATTATAGACTATTAACAATGTATCCGGATTTTTAGTATGAGTAATACTTTTAAAAATTTGAAATCGACTTTAAATCTATTTTCAGAAGAGTATGATTTAACATTAGATCAAAACCTGGGAAGCTTGGAGCTATCTATCAAGGAAGGTTACATAGATGGCACACAGTTGAAAAAAGAGATTCAAGAGGCCATTAACGACCCAAATTTCCAGTGGCTGGACTTTGCAATTGAAAATAGATTTGTTGTTCACAATCAAGCCAAATATGACAATGAATCAGTAAAACGATATTTTCTTTCGTTAGTTGGGGAGTATTTGAAGCTTGATTACAAAGATTAAGGTGTTTTATAAACCATCAATCCAATTATGGAATTGATGGTTTATTTTCATACGCTGTTTATGGTTGCGAATGAAAAAAGGTCGCGTGACCAAACGCGACCCTAAAGCAATAGACTTATGAAGAGTTCTTAACCTTCAGATCTTAGTTGAAGGTGATAGTCTTAATATCTTCCCATAAAACAAACTTTGGATCTCCGCTGCCAGTGAATACCAGCACACCGTCATTGTCTTCACTTACGTCTCTGGCATCACCTAGGGTAATTTCTGAACCGTCTTTGAGTACAATGTTGGAGTAGTCCCAATTTTTAGGCGAAATGCTTTTTACGGATTCGAAAGGAATAATGTATTCCACATCATCGTCACTTCCCTGAAGCATTTCGAAGGTGAATTCCTCATCCAGGTCGAAAATGATGTCTCCTGAAAGTGTTTCACCATCGGTGGTTTGAACCGAGCCGGAAAGCTTTTTCATTCCCGCAAAATCAGAGTACTTTTTGAGGCTGTTTGGAGCATTTGAGAAAGTTACCTTTCTGAATTCTCTCCAAGGAATATCTACTCTACCGTAAGAGGTGGTAACAATGATTCCGCGATTGCTCGAATTCACATCGTTAGAACCTCTCAGGTACATTTCTCTTCCCGATTTGGTAACCACGGTGCTTCCAGAACCATCTTTTTCAATAGAGGCCAGGTTGCCGAATTCAATAGATACATCGCCATCTCTGGTATCACCATCTAACACATCGGTAGAAAGTCTTTCATCGTGGTCCCATTGAATTACTCCGGTTAGTTCACCGCCATAAAATTCTACAGTTCCATAAAGCGCTTCGCCCATGGTCGACCTAAGGTTGGCAGGAGTGTCCATAAATTCAATAGACTCGATTCTGCTCCATCTGAAGCTGGTTTCACCTAGCTCTTCATCCATTACTCTTACTTCCGCACCGAAATCGTTCGAGCCATCTTGAACGTAAATTTCATTTCCGTTTCTAAGCGTTAGTCTAACTTCCGATCTTCGGGTTAATTCAATTTTAGAAATGTCTCCGAAGCGAGCCTGAAACTCGTGAGTGGTTTCATATTCGTTTCTGCTGCTACCCCAATTTACCCAAACACTGCCCCAGTTATTTCTGTCGCGGGCTTTGTCTCTAAGTTCTTCTTTGTCTTCTCGAGATAGGTGTCTGTAATTGTCGTTACCATCTTTCGTGCCGTTGAAAATGTCGGTCCAATAGGCTTCTTCTTTGCCCCAACGAATTTGGCCGGTGTATTCATCACCATCAATAGTGGTAAGCTTTCCGTAAATGAATCCTTCGTTGGCACTCATGCTGGTTGAAATAATGAGCATGAGTAATGAGAGTGTAATGAGTTTAAATTTTGAGTTCATGACCTTTGTTTTAATTGACAAGTCAAAAATGCCCTTTTGAAAAGAGCAGGCCAATACCATTAAGTTATATCGGGGAATGCGCCAACTGAATCGGGATAGCAGACAACCGAACCGGAATGTCTGATTCAGCTTACTGATCGAGCCACTGCTTGAATAGTGGTGTTTTGTCTGAACTGATCACGATATCTTCGCTTGAAGCAGGCTGAAGCTCAATCTTCACCCGGCCTTTGAAATAAGGGTGAATGTCACTCACCGCATCGAAGTGTACGACAAACTTTCGGTTGACTCTGAAGTAATTGTTTGGGTTCAGCACAGCTTCCAATTCTTCTAATGTCTGATCCAGTGGTAATTTTTTCCCCTCGAAGGTCATCAGGTAAGTGAGTTTATCCTGAGAAAAGAAGTAGGCAATTTGCTCAACCGGAACGGCTTTTATACGCTGACCGAATTTTACCAGAAAGCGAGATTTATACTGAACGTTGCTGCCTTGAATGGCTTCGCGAATTTTTTCTATATCGAGACCTTGAGCAGCTTGGCCACCCGCTCGTTCATCGTACTTGTCCAGAGCGGAAGAAAGCTTTTGCTTTTGAATGGGCTTGAGCAAATAATCTACGCTATTTACCTCAAAGGCTTTGATGGCATATTCGTCATAAGCAGTAGTGAAAATGACCGGGCATTTGATAGGATATTGATCGAAGATTTCGAAGCTGGAGCCATCGAGCAATTGAATGTCGCTGACAATTAAATCGGGCTCTTCATTGTTCTGAAGCCATAGCAGCCCTGCCTCAACCGACTTGAGCGAAGCAAGCATGTTTGCTTCAGGCCTAAGCTCCTGAATGAGTTCTACCAGCCGCTCAGAGGCAAGCTTTTCGTCTTCAAATACAACTACTTTCATCAATTAATCTTCCAGTTCTACTAAAGGAATCTTCACTATAAAACTGTCAGGGTTTTGAAATACCTGCACCTGTTTGTCTGTGAAGTAAGAGTATCTTTTTTTGATATTCTCCAACCCTGACTGGCTGCTATTCCTTATTTCGAGCTTTTTTGGTTGAAAATTGTTCTTCACCGCAATGAATCCATTTTGGCTGGAAATATGAATTTTCAAGGGTCTTATTTCTGAAATGGTATTGTGCTTTATGGCGTTTTCAATGAGCATTTGGAGGGTAAGTGGAGGCAGGAACTTTTTGTGATCGGTTGTTTCCACATCGATAAAAGTTTGAATGGTGTCTTCGAATCGAATCTCCAGCAAATAGAGGTAAGAGGCTATAAAGCACAGTTCATCATTCAGTGTAACTAATTCCTCCTTGCTGCTTTGAAGAATGTTTCGGTACACATCGGCAAATTTTTCCAGGTAGTTCTGCGAAAGATCTTTGTCTTTGCTGATCAGCGAAGACAGAATATTGAGGTTATTGAAGAGAAAGTGTGGGTCGAGATGGTTTTTCAGAGTGGTTAGCTCTGCCTTAATGGTTTCCTTCTGGAATTGCTCAGAATTGAGCTGCGCAGTTTTCCAATTGCTCAGAAACTGGACGCCAAAATTGATGGATATGGTTGGTAGCAGCACCAAAATGCCCAATGCATTCATGGTTAGCATTTGAGCTTGATTGGGTGGATCTTCCGTTAAACCAAGTTTCAGGCTCAGATAACTGATGTTAATGATAACCAGTGAAATGAGGATTCCCAGACTCAGTTGCCAATAAAATCGTTTGTTGCCGTGCTTCAACCAAGGGAGTTTTTTGTCGAGCTTAATGGTTAGAAGTCTGTTGCATAGCCAGATTAGCCCAAGCGTGAGTGTAATCCACCCGGCAGTTAAATAAAGCTCCCGCTCGGCATTGGTGAGGTAGAGTGCAAGAAAGACTCCACCGGTTAATACCAGTGCAACAATGAGTTGAATGATGAACTTGCGGCTGAGTTTCACAACTAAAATTTAATCAAAAATCACTTGATCGATCTCTGACCATCTCACGTAAATTGGCTCAGCATTTTGCGAAGGGAAAATCAGTATGCCATCATTCTGGTCGCTAACATCTCGGGCACCACCCAAAAGTAAGTTTGTGCCATTCTTAAGTATGATGTTAGAGTAACTGTAGTTCTTCGGAACAATGCTCTTAATATTTCTGAAAGGAATCTGATAAGTGACTTCGTCATCGTTGGCATCGAGCATTTCGAATTCCCAGGCTTCATCTAAGTCATAAGCCAACAGACCTTTATGTTCTTTGCCATCTACGGTCACAACAGTTCCGGAGATCCCTTTCGGGTTGGCGAAGTCATTATACTCAAGTATCCATTCATTATTTGGCTCTATAATTTCTATATCATAAAAATCTCTCCATGGCACCATAACTCTTCCCATTTCAGGGTCGAAAATTACTACCCCTCTATTTTCTCTGTTCACATCGTTAGAACCTGTCAGGTAAAAATCTCTGCCTGAATGAAGCACCAGGTCAACCCCATTTCCTCTTTTGGTGATGGTCTTAATACTTCTGAAGGGAATATCTTTTTTGCCATCCCTGTCTTCTCCATTGAGGAGTTCATCCATAAACCTTTCATCGCTGTCCCACTGAATCAAGCCTTTGAAAGTTCCTTTTCTTCCGGCATTTACTATACCGTAAATCGGTTCTCCGAAACCAGCGTTCGACCCCTCAGGTGCTGCTGAAAAACGTACTTCTTTTATTCTATCCCATTTAATTGGGAAGTCGCCTAATTCAAAATCGTGAACCACCACACTGGTACCTAAATCCGAATAGTTGCTTCCTTCAGCTTCCAGAATAACGCCATTTTTAAGGGTAAGTCTGGCTCGAGACCTACCGCTTGGCTCTACTATTTTAATATCACCAAATTGAATATCTAATTGATGTTGGGTTCTGGAGAAACGATCTTCCCAAATGCTCAATACGCCTAAATCTATTCCTAACCATGATGAACCACCATCTTGTTGCTGTTGATTCAGTTCGTTCACCTCTTTTTTGGAAAGGAACTTTAGAAAATCATTTGATCGCTTCACAGCATTGAAGAGCTCCACCCAATATACCTCATCGGTTCCCCATCGAATATGACCTTTATATACGTCTCCATCTACGGTTTCAATTTCACCATACATGAATGGATTCCTTTCCTGAGCTTTTGCTTCGCTAAGGACGATAAGCAAACCAATGCCTATGCCGAGAAATAGTAAAATGCTTCTCATGAGCTGTTGACCTTTATGTAGCTTCGTTTGCATACTACAAACGTAGGCCTTCAGTTGCCAGAGAAGAACCGAAAAAGATTGGACTAGGGAATTCACTGACCGAATCGGGATTTTCTAAAGATCAATTAGTCTGGGAATTTAGACTTATCCAGTCCTGGAATTATTCGCAAAGCATTTTTGTAGTACAGCTTTTTCAAGATTTCATCCGGAAGCCCGAGCCCATACATTCTCCAGAATGCATGATAGCGCTTGTAGTAAGGGAAATATTCGTCTTCGGTTTCCAGCACTCTGAAGTAGGTATAATACTCCTCAGGATTATACGCATCCTTTCCGAAAACCACTCTGTCCTGATATTTCTCAAAGAACTTGTTGGCCATTTTAGGCTGACGTCCAAGCTCTGCTATTACCGCTCCAATTTCTACCATCATGTTAGGCATAGCGTCTAGAAGTTCTCCTAAATGGGCAAGGTCATTGGCATACCAACCCATGTGTGCTGCTATGAAAGTAGTGTTCTTATGCTTTTTGAACACATTATGTTGTTCCTCAATCAAAGTCTCGAACGGAACAGGATCATCAGCCTCGCGCTTTCTTCTAGGATGTGTTTTAAGCTCCAACCATCTTTCATTATTGGCATCGAATGGCTCCCAGAATTGTTTTGGGTCTGCTGTATGAATAAGTACAGGAATTCCTAATTCGCCACATTTTTCCCAAACCGGGTCTAGCCTAGGGTCGTCAACGGCCACTCTGTTTCCATCTGCATCAGTTACTGACAGGCCTAAGCTTTTGAAAATCTTTAGTCCACTGGCACCTTGCTCCACATCTCGCTCCAGTTGGGCCGCGGCTCTTTCTCCCCAACTGTCATCCAGATTGTTGAAATTTAGGTTGGCAAAAACCACAAAACGATCTGGCTCATTGGCGCGAATGTTCGTCATGGCATCAGCTATGGCCTTTCCACTTCCCCCTGAAAGGTTGACCATCAGCCCCATATTCAATGCGTCCATTTCTGCTGCCAGAGCACCTAAATCTCTTTCACCCATTCTCCACTGATGGCTATGAACATCGATAAAAGGAAACTTGGCTCGCTGCACCGTATGCTCAGGAACCACTAAAGACGAAGGCGGATCATATTCTTCGAAAGTGACAGTTTGTGCATTTATTGCCGTAGCCAAAAATGAAAGGGCTAAAATTGAAAAGAAGGTCTTCTTCATAAGTTAGTCGTTTAAGCCTTTATCGTAATTGCTGTAAATATGTTTTTTAAGCTGACGATAAGCATGTAATTTATTCACCTTAATTGGATTAGACATGGAAATTTCTTTGAGTGGGCAAGTGGTTTTAGTGACAGGGGCTTCGCGTGGTATTGGTGCTGCCATAGCCAAAGCATGCTCAGATTCTGGAGCAAAAGTAGCTTTGCATTACAACTCCAATGAAACACAGGCCAATGAGTTACTGGCTTCTATAAGTTCGGAGTCGAAGGCCTTTCAGGCTAACCTGGGTAACACCGATTCACTTATTCACTTGTTTGAGCAAGTAGTTGATCATTTTGGGCAGGTCGATGTGTTGGTGAACAATGCCGGTATAGCTATTTCATCGGATATGGAGGGGGCTAACGAATCATGGGTTCATGATTGGGATACCACATTTGCAGTGAATACGAGGGCTCAGGGCTTACTCTGTAAGTTGGCCATTGAACATTTTAGTAAAAGAGGAGGAGGGCGCATTATCAATATTTCTTCGCGTGCGGCTTTTAGAGGAGACACGGGAGACTATCTGGCTTATGGTGCTTCAAAAGGAGCTATTGTGGCATTGACCAGATCTATTGCCAGGTATTATGGTAAGCAAAATATTGCAGCATTCAATATTGCTCCGGGCTTTGTTAGAACGGATATGGCTCAGGATTTCATGGATTTATATGGTGAAGATTATGCCTTGAATGACATTGCCCTCAACAAACTGACAGAGCCTCAAGATTTGGCTCCAATGATAGTTTTACTGGCTTCGGGCATGGCAGATCATGCCACAGGTTGCACAATCGACATTAATGCGGGAAGCTATGTGCATTAATAAAATCGACTTGGCGAAATAGTTTATCACTCTCATTTTTTGAGAGTGATAAACTTAAAGTTTGTTAATAACAAAAATTGACAAAATGAAAAAAGAAGAAATTGAATTAAAGGACCTTACCAAAGACGAGATGACTTTGGTTCAAGGAGGATGGGTTGGATGGTTAATCTCTGGAGTTGTTGCACTTTATGCAGCCAGTGATAGAATTGAAAGCTACTTTGAAGAATTGGGTGAAGAAATTGGAAAAACAATCAAAGGAAATTGAAATGAGAAGTATTAAAAAAGTTAAGTGTAAAGAACTTTCTAATACCGAATTGATTGAAATCTCCGCTGGGGGTTGGTTTGATTTAGTAGAAAAGCTGGCAGATGGCATTGCCAAAATTGCCACTCCATTAGTCGGTTCAGCATTGATTGGTTTAAAAAATGGTATTAAAAAAGGTTTAACCTGATAATTAATGCCTCAGAAGCCGGAAATAGTTTAATTTCGAACATTAAACAAAAGAAGAAACGCTGTACCTGGTGCGAAAATACCTTTGATGATTATGTCAAATACCACGATGGAGAATGGGGAGTGCCTGTTCATGACGATAGAACTCACTTTGAATTTCTGATTCTCGAAGGTGCTCAAGCAGGTTTAAGC